>JAJQAF010000047.1 GCA_021203945.1 Campylobacter sp. | reverse complement strand
ATTTCCAAATTTTAAAATAGACCGATATTGTAACGATATTTGCCAAATAAAAAGATTAAAGCCGAGGTTTTGTTTTCTAAGCTAAAAATCACTATAATCAAAGCTAAATTTTAATTCTTAAGGTAAAATTATGATGCATTATTTGCAGATAGAAGGAAACGCTAAATTAAGCGGGGAAATTGAGATTAGCGGAGCTAAAAACGCTGCGCTTCCGCTTATAGCGCTAACTTTACTAGCTCGAAATGAAGTCGAGCTTAGCAATGTCCCAAACGTTGCGGATATAAAAACTTTAGCGCAGCTACTTAGAAATTTAGGCTCAAAATGCGAATTTACAAACAATAACGTATTAAATATAGATACAAGCGGCATAAATTCCACTATGGCAAACTACGATATAGTTCGTAAAATGCGTGCTTCCATATTGACTCTCGGTCCGCTTTTGACGCGCTTCGGACACTGTGAAGTAAGCTTGCCCGGAGGTTGCGCGATCGGACAACGACCTATAGATTTGCACCTTAGCGCGCTTGAAAAGATGGGCGCTAATATCGAAATAAAACAAGGCTATATCGTAGCTTCCGCGCCAAACGGATTAAAAGGCGCAAGGATAGTGTTTGATAAGATTACGGTTACCGGCAGCGAAAATATAATAATGGCGGCCGCCCTAGCCCACGGTACGACACATCTTTTAAACGTTGCAAAAGAGCCGGAAGTCGTGCAAATTTGCGAGGTTTTGGCGGCTAGCGGCGTAAAAATAGAAGGTATCGGCACCAGCGAAATAAGCGTTCAAGGAAGCGGCGGCAAGCTTTTAAACATCGCTAACGTCGAAGTAATTCCGGATAGAATAGAGGCGGGAACCTATCTTTATGCGGGTGCTATAACAAACTCGAAAATAAGCGTTACTAAAGCAAATGCAAACCATATGTCGGCAACTTTGGCAAAGCTTGAAGAAATGGGCTTCGGCATAGAGATAGACGGCGATAAGATCACGATTTTGCCCGCAAAGAGAATAAAACCGTGCGAGATCGTAACTACCGAATACCCGGGCTTTCCGACCGATATGCAAGCTCAATTCATGGCGCTTTCGCTAGTCGCAAACGGCGTTAGCGTAATAGACGAAAGGTTATTTGAAAATCGTCTCATGCACGTAAGCGAACTAGCCAGAATGGGTGCGGATATTCGTCTAAACGGGCATATCGCAAGCGTTTATGGCGGCAGCGAGCTAAATGCCGCCGACGTGATGGCGACAGACCTTAGAGCCAGCTCGGCGTTGATTTTAGCGGCTCTTGTGGCAAAAGGGACAAGCCGCGTGCATAGGATATATCATCTTGACCGCGGATATGAAAATTTAGAGGCTAAATTTAAAAAATTAGGCGCTAAAATAGTAAGACTGGAGGAGTAAATAATGTTAGTAAATGAGGCTTTTGAAAAAATTTTATCGAATTTGAACTTACGAAATTTAAGCGAAAAAATCCCCGTAAGCGAAGCTTTCGGGAGAATTTTAAGCGAAGACGTAATCGCCGTTAAAAATTTACCCTGCTTTGATAACTCGGCGCTTGACGGTTATGCCGTTAGTTTTGACAAAAAAGATAAACCCTATAAGGTGATAGATAACGTATTTGCCGGAGATAAACGCACGACCGGCATAAAAGATAACGAATGTATAAAGATAATGACCGGCGCAAAGATGCCTATCGGAGCCGATACGGTTATGCGTTTTGAGGATTGCACGATTGAAGGAGATTTGGTATATGCGCCCGAAAATTTAAGAAAGGGCGATGCGCATAGATTTGCCGGCGAAGAGGTTAAGATAGGCGAAATTTTACTAAGCGAAAAAACTAGGCTCAACGCACGTGCCATAATGATGTTGGCGGCTCAAGGAATAAGTTTCGTGAGCGTCTATATAAACCCTAGAATAGCGATTTATTCTAGCGGAGACGAGATAAAAGAGCCTTGGCAAAATGCGGATAACGATGAAATTTATAACGCAAACGCACTTGGAATATCGGCTATTTTAAGCTCGATAGGTTTTAAAAGCTCGTATTTAGGTATTATAAAGGACGATTTTGAAGCGACAAAAAACGCTTTTGCACAAACTAAAAATTTCGACGTAATTATCTGTTCGGGCTGAGCCAGTAAGGGAGAGGCGGATTTTATGAAAAAAGCTCTAGCGGCGCTTGGTTTTGAGGAGCTTTTCGGAAAGATAAATTTACGTCCCGGCGGACCTTGTAAAGCTTACGTTAAAGATAGCAAAATAGTTTTTATCTTACCGGGCAATCCGATGGCTGCTTATTTGTGTGCGCATTTGCTAGTTTTGCCGACGCTTTTAGGCAAGGAGCTTGACAGGCAAAGGGTCAAAATAAACGAAAATTTAAAGATAAAAACCGGTCGTTCAAACGTAGTGTTCGGAACGATACGAGACGATATATTTTACGTAACCGATCACAACAAATACGGATCGGGAATGATAAAACCGCTTTTAAAAAGTAATGCGATATATATTTCAGACCCTAGCGAAAGTGAAATTTTAAAAGATTGCGAAATTTCAGTAATTAGGCTCTCTTGACAAATGAAATACAATCTGATAAAATGCCAGCTCTTATTTGGTTGCGGGAATAGCTCAGGGGTAGAGCACAACCTTGCCAAGGTTGGGGTCGCGAGTTCGAATCTCGTTTCCCGCTCCATTTTTTTTATCTCCCTTTTTTTATTTTCATTTGAAGTTTTTGCCGCCGAGATCGGGATTTATCCTATGTATTGCATAAACGGCGATAAAATTTCGCTTCATACGTTCGGATTTGACGGTGAAAATAACGAAATTTTAAACCTAAACGGTCAAAAAGCCGCAAAGATAGAAACCAAAAAACTACATGAAATTTTGACCTCTAATTTTAAAACATACAAAGACAAAAGCGGCGGAAACGTCGTTTTTGTTAATGGTTGCTCGCTTATGGACATAGTGCAAATGGAGTTTTTAAAATCTATTAGCGACGAATATGCGGGCATAAGCGTCAATCGGATCGTTATCGAACCTCAAACGAAATTACCTGAAAATTTTAACGAGCTAAAATTTCAAAATATATTTTTAAGCGGGCAAGACGGCTCAAAAGGCGTATTTAGAGTATCGTTTGAGGAGCCAGATCTGACTTCAAAAAGCTTATTTTTCAAATACTCTTTTAAGGCGACCATGCCGGTTTTTATAGCCATAAATAAAATGGATCACAATCATATTTTAAGCCTAACGGATTATCAATTAGGTCATATGGAATTTGAAAAATATCAAAAGGATTCTCTTGCCGGTTTTCCAAGCTCGACGCTTGTTACCAAAGCAAGGATAAAAGCTGGGGAAGTGCTTATGAATCGTCATTTTATAGCTGTTTCGCTAGTAAAAAAAGGTGATATTTTAAACGCCGTGTTAAATGACGGCGGGTTAAGTCTTATTATCGAAGTTAAAGCGCTTGAAGACGGAAATTTAGGCGACATAATCAAAATACGCACGAAAGACAATAAAATTCTATCCGCCAGCGTATCGGGCAAAAATCAGGTGACGTTAAGATGAAAAAAATAGTTATGGCGATAACGGGCGCTAGCGGCGTATCTTTGGGTCTTGAACTACTTAGAGGGGCTCAAAATCTTTGCGAAATTCACGCCGTTTTTAGCCAAAATTCTAAAAAGGTCTTAGAGCTGGAACAAGGCTTGAGGCAAAATTTAGACGGTATAAACGCTAAATTTTACGACGATAGCGACATTAGCGCCCCCATCGCTTCGGGCTCTTTCGGCATAGACGCGATGATAATCGCCCCCTGCTCCATCAATACTTTAGCTAAAATTTCATGCGGTTTATCCGATACTCTCATCTTAAGAGCCGCGGCGGTTATGTTAAAAGAGCGCAAAAAACTCGTGCTCGGCGTGAGAGAAATGCCGCTTTCTACGATCTCGCTTCGTCAAATGAGCGAGCTAAGCTCCATGGGTGTGGTCATTGCGCCCCCTATTTTGGGCTATTACGCGCAGATTAAAACGCTTGAAGATATGAGCGATTTTATAATCGGCAAATGGTTAGACGCGCTTGACGTAAAAAACGAAATTTATAAAAGATGGAAAGCTTAGAATGAAAAGATCGTGTATATATCCGGGCACTTTTGATCCGATCACAAACGGACATATCGACGTTATCAAACGTGCGAGTAAAATTTTCGACCGTGTAATAGTCGCGGTCGCAAAAAGCGATAGCAAAAATCCTATGTTTGATTTTAAAAGGCGAATAGATATGGTCAAAATCGCAACCGAAAATTTTAAAAACGTAGAAGTCGAAGGCTTTGATAATTTGCTTGTGGATTTTGCCAAAAATCACGATATAAATACCGTTATTCGCGGACTTCGCGCCGTTAGCGACTTTGAATACGAACTGCAAATCGGTTATGCAAACGCGGCTCTTTGGAGCGAATTCGAGACGGTTTATCTTATGCCGAGTTTAAAAAACGCCTTTATTTCAAGCTCGATAGTCCGTTCGGTTTTGCGCCATAACGGCGACGTCGGCGCGCTGGTGCCGAGTGAAATTTTACCGAATTTAAAGGTTTAGAATGTATGTTTTATTCGAGGGTATAGACGGAGTTGGGAAAAGCACGCAAATACGGCTGCTGGCGCAATCTCATAAAAATTCTATCGTTACTAAGGAGCCCGGCGGAACTAAAAGAGGCGA
>JAJQAF010000219.1 GCA_021203945.1 Campylobacter sp. | reverse complement strand
CGCGAAAATAATAACTTTTATCTAAATAAAACTCTTTGCAGCAACGATTCCGGCGTAAGCTTGGGACAATTATATTATTTTTTATGTTCTTTTTAAGCGTGTTTTTATATAATTTATTTGACTTTTTAAACTAAACATAAAGGAATAGTAAAATGGATAACATAATACGTTTTAGCGTTTCTTTACCCACTCAGTTACTTGATCAGTTGGATAAAAAAGTAAGCGAACAAGGATACGCCTCAAGGAGCGAATTTACTCGCGATCTCATCCGCGAAAAGATCGTAGCCGATAGTTGGAAAGATCCGACGGAGGAGCTCATCGGAGTTTTGACCCTCATTTACGTTCATCATCAAAACGATCTTATGAATAAAATGATGGACATAGAACACGATGCGGACGTTACGATAATTTGCACGAATCATATCCACGTTGATCACCATAATTGCTTGGAAACCATAACTTTGAGGGGAGAGGCGGCAAAAATAGAGCGATTTTCCGATAAAATTGCGGGACTTAAGGGCGTAAAATTCGCAAAGCTTACCAAAGCCGCCGTACCTAAATTTTAATGTATGGCGTAAATTTTATGACGCTTTTGCGCATTGTTGCGGATATTAAATTCTGCAATCTCGGCATTTTTACATAAAACCAAAAGAAAAGAAATAAAATGAGTATTTTTAATAAAAATTTCCTAGCCAAAGAAATCGTAAAATGGCGCGAACAAGGCATCATTGATGCGACTACGGCGGAAAAGATAGCAGCTCCTTACGGCATTGATTTAAACAATATACGCGATACGACGGCTCTTATCTTGAAACTTGTAGCGTATCTATTTTTTGCCGGGGCGTTTTTTACGCTAATAGGGTCAAACTGGGAAGAATTCCCTCGCGTAGTGAGGCTTTTGATCGTTCTTTTTGTGCTTGCTTTTGTAAATTTAGGCGGACTTTTTACGCTAAAAAACGGCAACGAAAACGGAGCCGCGGCACTATTTTTTCTGGGAAATTTTTGCTATGGAGCCGCAATAGCACTGATAGCTCAGATATATCATTTGGGCGAGCATATGCCCGACGGCGTTTTGCTTTGGAGCATAGGCTCGTTTGCTCTTTCTTTGGCGGCGGGCAGGTCTATTTTAGCGGCTCAAAGCCTTGCGATAGCATTCTTATGGTTTTGTATGGAGCTTGAATTCGGCGTCGTTATGCACGAAATTTTGATCTTTATCGCCTTAGGCTGCTATATGCTCTACAAAGAGAGTTCCAAATTTTTAACGGGCATACTATTCGTCGGTATTTTTATTTATTTATCGGCTACTATCCTTAACATCATCTCGTTTGGTCGCGGCATAGAGTATATTTTGTTTGAAATTTTATTTAAAAGTATCGTGTTTTTCGGGCTTTCTTACTCTCTTTTGGGTATCGGCGTCTCTTATGTGCTGACAGAGTTTAAAAAATTTGAAGTCGGCGAATCTTTAAAGTCCATCTCAATATCTTGCGGAGTTACGACATTACTTGCGGTAACCGTTTTGTCAGGCTTTGACTACTATGATCTGTTTGGGTTTGAAAGGGCAAACGAGATAACGGTATTTTACAAAAGCGTTTTCGGCTATACCTTTACGGCTCTTGTGGCGTTTTCTTTTTTTATATTTTTGCGATTTAAAAATTATTATCTGCTTTTTCTTTGTGCGGTTTTGTTTATCTTGCCCGCTTTATCTGCGTGGCTCGGCAATTATTTTAGTGCGATATTATCGTTATTGAGCGTGATTACGGGTGCTATACTCATTAAACAAGACAGGTTGCAATTGGGGCTTTTTGTCATATTTTCCGTTGCAATCGTGCGATACGTCGATCTTATAGGCGATTATGTAGGAGCCAGTTTATTGTTTGTTATTTTCGCCGTTACGGTTTTGTTAATCTCTAAAAAAAGGGGAGCAAAATGAGGTTTAAGCTAATTATTTCAGCCGTAATATTTCAAATTTTAGCCTTGTTTGCAATGCTTGCAAACGCTTTTGCGCCGCTTTATTTCGGCAAAGAGATACGAGTGAATGTAAATTTATACGATCCGCGAGATTTGTTGCGAGGAAATTACGTCAAATTGCAATACGATTTCGCAAGAGATTTACCTAGCATATATTACGAAGACGAACACAGAATCGGTATGGAAAGCGATAAAATTTATGTAAGTCTAAAGCAGGATGAAAACGGAACTTACGTGCGAGAGGGTTATAGCTTTGAGCGACCGAAAGAGGGCGTATTTATAACGGGTTTTATGAATTATTATGATATTACTTTTGGGATAGAGGCGTTTTTTATGCCGCGCGACAAAGCTATTGAAATGGAAAAAAATATAAGAAATAACGGAGCTTACGCTATTTTAGCCGTGATGGACAACGGCAAGGCGCGAGTTAAAGAAATTTTACCCAAGAGTAAAAAATTTAACGAAAATATAAACCGATAAAATTTCAATTAAAATTAAAAATTAAGTTTTATTTAATATATAAGAGCTAGAATTGTAAAAAAATAAAAGATAAGGAATACTAATGTGTAAAGATTGCGGTTGTTCTATGGGAAATCATTCTCACGTTCATACTCACTCGGACGGATCGAGCCACTCTCATCCTCATACTCACGACGGCTTAACGCCTCACGAACACGACTCTCACGAGCATTCTCACGGACACGCTCACCCCGTATTAAACGAGAGTAAAACTATTGACGTGATAGAGAAAATTTTATCGGCAAACGATGAGGAAGCGGCACATAACAGAGCCCATTTGGACGAGCTTAAAATTTTATGCGTAAATCTGATGAGCAGTCCGGGTGCAGGTAAGACCACGCTGCTTGAAGCTACGATAAAGGCAAGCGATTTTAAAATCGGCGTTGTGGAGGGCGATCTTGAAACAAACCAAGACGCGGATCGTATCTTAAAAGCCGGTGCAAAAGCTCATCAAATCAGCACGGGTCAGACCTGCCATTTAGACGCGTTTATGGTGCATGAAGGACTTCATCATTTGCCTTTAAACGAGCTTGATTTGGTCTTTGTTGAAAATGTTGGAAATCTGGTTTGTCCGGCTAGCTACGACGTAGGCTCGCATTTTAACGCCGTTTTATTATCCGTTCCCGAGGGCGACGATAAGGTCAGCAAATATCCCGTGATGTTTCGAGCGGCGGACGTCGTTTTGATCACTAAAATTTCACTTGCGCCGCATTTTGATTTTGACGTGGAGCGCGTCAAAAACGATGCCAGAAAGCTAAATCCGAAGGTTGATATTTTGACGATAGACAGCAAAACGGGCGAGGGCGTAGAGCAATGGATCAACTATTTAAAATTTAAAAAAGAGCTAAGATAATGTGTCTTTCCATACCTTCAAAAGTTATTGAAATAGACGCCGATAACGTCGCGTTAGTGGAAACCTTGGGCGTGCAAAGACGGGTTAGCCTCGATCTCATAAGCGAGCCCGTAAATGTCGGCGAATACGTGCTTATCCACGTCGGATACGCCATGCAAAAGATAGATACCAAATTTGCCCTTGAAAGCTTGGAAATTTATAGGCAAATCGCCAAAGATATGGATAGCGGCGCGATTAATGAGCTGGATGGCGACATGGGATTAAAGGATATGAGTGGATTTAATTAACGATTTTCGCGACAAAGAGCTTATTTTAAGCCTATCAAAGCTTATAAAACAGCGAAGCGTAAAACCGCTGAATATAATGGAAATTTGCGGCGGACATACGCATAGCATTATGAAATTCGCACTCCCGCAGCTTGTCGGCGAAAATATAAATTTCATACACGGACCGGGTTGCCCCGTCTGCGTTATACCGCGCCATCGCATAGACGAAGCCTGTAAGCTGGCTGCGAGCGACGGCGTAATATTTTGCACGTTAGCCGATATGCTAAGAGTTCCAGGTTCTCATACGTCGCTACAAAAACTTCGCGGCGAAGGGCATGATATACGCGCGCTTTATAGTCCGCTTGATTGTATAAAAATAGCCGTTGAAAATAGCGATAAGAAGGTTATTTTCTTTGCTATCGGATTTGAAACGACGACGCCGATGAGTGCTAATTTGGTGCAAAAAACCCTTGAGCTTGGTATTAAAAATTTATTTTTTCATATCAATCACGTAACCGTTCCTGCGCCGGTGCGAGCGATAATGAGCGATGAAAACGTAAAAATAGACGCATTTTTAGGACCAAGCCACGTTAGCGTAATCACGGGAAGCGAAATTTACGAAGAGCTGGCGAACGAGTTTAAAAAACCGATCGCCATTAGCGGATTTGAACCGCTTGATGTTATGGCTAGCGTGTTAAATTTGGTAGATCAACAAAACGCCGGCACTTTTAACGTTTATAACGAATACGCCAGAGCCGTGCGAAAAGAGGGAAATTTAAAGGCGAAAGAGCTTATCGCAACGTATTTTGAGCCGTGTGATTTTGAGTGGCGCGGACTTGGAGTGATAGAAAAAAGCGGTATGAAATTGCGCAAACAATTCGCAAGTATCGACGCTGCAGAGGTATTTGACTGCTCAACTCAAAGCGCGGGCGAAAACAAAGCGTGTATCTGCGGTAAAATTTTACGCGGACAGGCAAAACCGCCGCAATGCAAAGTCTTTGGCAAGGTTTGCACTCCGCAAAATCCGATAGGCTCGTGCATGGGCTCAAGCGAAGGGGCTTGCGCGGCATATTTTAAATATGCCAGAGTCGGTTGATA
>JAJQAF010000131.1 GCA_021203945.1 Campylobacter sp. | reverse complement strand
ATTTCTACTCGGCACGCTAATTTGCGTTCAGATAATGAATTTAACCAAGCTTTTTATCGCCCCCGCCGAGCCCAAAGGCAAAGCGAACGAATCTAAAATTTTACTTTTCGTCGTAGGGCTTTTAACGGGTGCGGTCGCTATCAGCGTAGGTATCGGCGGTTCGGTGTTTGTTATGCCCGTGCTGATAGGATTTTTAAACTACGACATTAAAAAAGCCGTAAGCACGGGACTTTTTTTCGTGATATTTTCATCAACGGCTGGATTTTTAAGCCTTGCGGCGCACAATCTGGTTCATTATGAAATAGGAATTTTACTCGGACTAGGTTCGCTTGTAGGCGTTTATGTCGGAGTTAAAACATCGCATAAGATTAGCAAAAAAGCTCAAAAACGCTGGATGATCGCACTTATCGCGACTATGCTTGTCATAATGATTAGGAAATTTTTAAATAGTTAAATTTTGAGCTTATTTTGGTAATTTAGTTGCAATATAGTTTTAAAATTTGGCAAGTTTTATGTAGTAAAATTTTAAATTTTATATAGTTTGTAGGCAAATTATCTCGACATAGTAAATAGTAACTTGGCATTCGCCCTTGTGAGCACAGCATTAATTAAAGACCTACTAAACCAAATCGACTTAAACATCAATAAAATTTGAAGCCACATTTTAGTCCAAAAGGTCAACTAGGCAATTTTATGCAACCGTACCACAAAGTTAGTCCATAAAACTTTTTAACCATAGTTTAAAGTTATGATAAGTTTGTTTAATTTCTTTGATGCCGCTTAGTATGCCAGGATATAAAATACGATACAGCCATGTAGATACACTCTTTTTGAATATCTTTACGGCTAATATCTTAAATATTAGAAAAATAGAAAAGCAAAAAATAATCACTAAAACACATTCTGAACCGTTTCGAAATATTTCAACAAACAATGAGCGTAGCAATGAAAAAAGAAGTATTTGAAAAAAGATAAATAGAATGGATATTATGTATAATTTAGCAATTATCTTATCTTTTTGCGCCTATGTATCGGCAGCTCTATACTCAACTATTTTTGTTCTAAAATACGATACCAACTTAAAGATTTGAATCTTTTTTATGTTTTCAAGCATTGAAAATCCTTTTAAATTTTATTATTTTAGCAAATCAGCAGACAAGAATCCACTTCTATTTAAATATTTTAAAATTTTAGTCGTAAAATCCGACAATATCATCTTTGGAATTAAAGATGATATTGTCGGTTGTAAGCCCAATTTATTATCCGGATATCAATCAATAAAAAGCATCTTTGTGAAACTACCTATGTTTTAAAATCTTTAAACAATCATCAAACAATATTACTTTTTATACGGTAGCCGTATGTAAATTTATCAGATACAGATAAAGTCCAAAACCTAAATCTCATCGAAAAAATATGCGTTTTGAAGTTTGATTTGTATTTTTTCGACAAATCTCTCGACTAAAACGTCAAAATCGAATTTTAAAATTTCATCGTCGTTAAAGAGTTTCAAATCCAGCTCTTTTACGGTATTTATAGTCTGTTTTACGATACTTTCAAACGAGTTTTTACCGTCAAATTTTAATCCCACGCTTACCTCAAATCGATCAAGAGCAACTCTTGAGTTTAGCTCGTTTGCAAGTAGTATAACCGGTTTATCGGTAGCGGCAAAGTAGCTCAGATAGCTTGCCGTGCGCGGTTTTAATCTGCTTTTACCGACTTCGTATCTAACACATTTAAACGCGTTTGTCGATATATCAACGTTTTGCGTAGCAAAGACCTCTATAAGCTGCATAAATGTAGTATGAGCATCTTGACTTAAATTTTGCAGTAAATTTTCTAAATTTAAACTAGACGGATAAGCCTCGCTCAGGCTTTTTTGCACGTCGTTTGTCGGATCGTCTAAATTTAACGCAAAATTTAGCCTACTAAGCTCTTTTATGCCTATCTCTACATCAAAATCATCGTTATCGCCTAGACGCTCCTTATGCACGATCAAGCTTTTTCTAAACGATCTATTGAACAAAAAATCGTTCATCTGCTCTTTTTGTATGCGATTTGGATAATTTCTGGCGATATGCGCGTCGAAACGATAAACTCCGAGAGCGCTTCTAAAAATATCGTCAAGCGAGCAGTCCAATAGATAATAAAGCCCGTTTTCTTCCAGCCGCTTTGCAAATTTATAAAAATAAGTCGGCGTATTACAAATCTCTAAAAAATCATGCAAAATATAATAATCGTTACCTTTTTTTAAAATATTTTGAAGAAAATTTAGCTGAGTTGCCAACAGTTGAGCACTATCGCTATAAATTTTATCGTTTGCGTTTTGGGTGTTAAATTTTAAGTAATCTTGTAAAAAATTTAGCTCACGCTTTGAAATTTCAAGCTTTTTTACGCCGCTTTTTTGCCCGTCGCTCGCAAAAAGCATAAAATCTCGCAAAATATCAAGGCTTTTCCAGCCCGGATAAATATTGTAAGAAACGTAAGCGATGCCGTTGTCGCTAAGTAACAATTTTATAGCGCGAAAAAGAGCCGCTTTAATACTATCATCAACCCAGCTATACACTCCGTGTGCGATGATATAATCGAATTTACCAAGCTTTTTTACCTCGTTTTCGTCAAGATTTAAAATATCGCGCTCCAAAAGCCTAAAATTTTCCATACCCATCTCTTCGGCGATCTTGTTGCCGTCGCTTACTTGAGTGCTTGAAATATCTATACCGACGACGTCGGCATTCTCATTATGCACGGCAAACGGAAGTATGTTACCGCCGTAAGCGCAACCGAACTCAAGCACGCGCGCATTTGCCACCGGTTTAGGCTCCAAGCCTAAAAACTCGGCGATAGCGTGTATGCGCACGGGCGAGCAGTCTCTAAAAGCCGCCGAAAAATACGGAACTTCATCATAATAATCTTTTACGTCGCTCATTTTTATCCGATCAATTTTTATTCAACACGTCGTGCAGGTTTCTGCCGTCTAAATTTCTACTACCACAAAAGACGTTGTATTTTTGCTCCAAAATTTCAAGTTTAAATTTAAAAAATGTAATATCTAAGCGAAGTTTCGGCTATTTCAATCATAATCTTCGTCATCTCTTCTACACTCCACTCTTCTTCTCTAAAATACATCGAAACATGTTAAAATTTAATATTATCACTATATCCATCTTTTTTAAAAATATAAGTTCTATTAAGATAATAAAATTCGTTAAGAGTGCTTATTTTAGCCGGAACTGTCGTAGAGTTATCTGCAAAATCGCAACCGCTGCCAAAGCATAAAAATGGTGTTATATCCTCGTGGTTCATCATCGCTTTTATACCGGTTAAATTTTTACCCAAACGCTCTATCGCATTGCCTTGGGCTTGTTTATCCTTGCCCTCTTTTTGCCTTTTGTCATTTGTTCCCTGCCTTTTCATTTCGGCAGCTAAAAGTAATTTCTGATAATTCTCGTCGCCAATCTTTTTTAATATCAAAAATCCGCCGTCAGGTTTAATTGCATTCGCTTCATAAGTATAATCAAATTGTTTTCTAACGTTTGAATGCCTAATATTTTCAATCATAGCTTTAATTGATAAGCTTTTTTCAAAATCAATACAAAATCCCTTGAAATTACCTATATCCTTAAATCTATCATTCAAATACTCTATCACATTTTGCATTGCGATGGAGATATTTTTATCGTCTTGTTTAGACTTAGTGTTTTTTGGTAGATGCTGATTTAAATTTTGCCTTAATTTATCGCCGTTTGACACATTATCCCTTTTTATTTAATACATAGAGCATTTCGCTAACGTGTAAACTTCTATTATTTAGATTTCTACTGCCGCGAAACGTATTATATTTTTGTTCTAAAGTAGAAAGTTTGCCTAATTTGTTAAGATTTCTCATAAACTCTTCCTTGCTAATAAAACCCTCCGAATTAAAAGAAATCAGCACGAATTTCGCACGAAGCCTGTTTATAAGGTCAAAAAACGCTTTGCCGGCGTCTGATTTTTTATTATAAACGGATTTATTCCAGCCCTTTGCGATACCCGAAACCTTTGAGATTTCGCTCGGTTTTTCATAGTTTGCGATTAAATTTAGCATAAAATAGTTTGAGCCGTAAGGGTGTTGATTGTAAGGAGGGTCAAGATAGACGACATCCATATCGCAAAGCTCGTCTGCAAGGGCGTTCGCGTCTTCTTGATAGACCTTAAAATCCACGTTAAAATTTGAAAAAATCGGCATCGGCAGACTAATCTCGCCCCTTATGCGTTTAAGCGCGTTTCTGCCCTCGCCTCCAAACTGCCCGATCCCGCTCTTATTCTTATAAAAGCCCTTAAATACGCCGCTTGTGTTGGCTTTATTGCTCGCTTCATAAAGTAACGGCGCGATGAAAAATTTCTTAAATTCCGTCGGCAATTTTTCTATTTCACTTCTTGCAGTGTCGATATAGACGGCGTTTGCTTTAGTGTAAAAGACCCGCTCGTTAGGCTCTATGCGCTCGTCGTCTTTGGGCGCGTAAAGCTCGGCGATGAAGCCGCCTTTTAAATTTGAGCCGATATTTTTAAGCAAAATTTTATGCTGCTTTTCAAGCTCGTTTTTTAGTTCGGCACTTACGTTTGCGAGGTAACATTCGTTTGTTATCTTAGAATATAGCTCAAGGTCGTTTGCAACTAAAAGCTCGCAGTGAGGTTTTAAAAATCTCGCCACTACACCCGATCCCCAAAACAGATACTTTCACTTATACACAACTCACGCAGCC
>JAJQAF010000097.1 GCA_021203945.1 Campylobacter sp. | reverse complement strand
GCGCTAAACAAGTAGGACAAACGTGAGTATTTGCCTCTTCGCCAAAGCTCGTTGAACAAGAGCAGAAAATTTTAGTTTTTGTGTTTAATTGAGTATGAACTTCAAGTCCTATAACGACTTCAAACATGAATAACCTTTATTAATGCGTTTAATGCGAATTTTAAAGGCATATTCTATCTTTTTTTTCTTTTAAGTTATATAAAGATGGTGTAAATTAACACAAAAAAGGGGCAATGCCCCCTTTAAATTTTATTTTTTACCCTCCACGTTCATCTTTATCCACTCATCCCAGCTTGCTGCGGTTTTATGCTTTTGCTCTATTAACATTTTGCCAAGCTCCTTATGTCCTACATACTTGTGGCAGTCGGTGCATTTCATCGCTTCACTAGTATTTTTAAACTCGTTATATTTGGCGTGCATCTTTGAAATTTCCCTAGTAGCGTTGGCTTCGGAGCCTTTAATGATGTCTGCGTGGCATTTTAAGCACGAGCTATCGAAAGTATAGTTTTTGCGCGCATGCTCGCGGTTTGCTATCCAGTCTTTTTTGCTAGGATCACCCGTAAGAGTCGTGAAGCCCTCTGCGATACCGTTTTTAGCCTTTGCGAAAATGTAGCCGACTAGGCTATCGTGAGGCAAATGACAATCCGTGCATTTGGCGCCTAATCCTTTTGGATTCGAACCTCCTTGAATAGGGTCTGCTAAATTTGTCTGAGCTATCGCGCCGTCCCATTCGTGCCAACTTCCGCAAAACGGAAATTCTCCTGTAACCTGCACGATCTTATATCCGCTAAAAACAACCGCCAAAGTAGCGATAACGCTAAGTGCAATTACCGTAAAAATTTTATTTTTCATCTTGCGCCTCCTACTTTACGATAAGATTTTTCATAGAGTCTTGCGTATGACAGCGCAAGCACATATTTACGCTAGGTTTATGCGACTTGTGGCAAGTGTCGCTATCAAGCGATTCGTAATGCGGATTTGCGTGAATATTGTCGTTATGCCCCAAAGCGCCCGTAGCTTCGCCGAGCTTTGCATAGCTTCCGTGGCATTGCAAACACGAGCCGTTCATCGCCGACGAGTAGTCTTTTTCGCTCTTTTGCTTGTGGCAGTCTTTACAATCAAGCCCTAATTTTTGATGAATTCCCTCAATAGGAAATGCCTTAGCGCTAAAATCTTTAGTAATCTCACCCTTTGAATTTCTTAGCATTTGGCTCAAACTCATAGTAGAATTTACATCGCCTGCGTTTAAAATAAGCGTTAAAAACGAGATAAGCGTTAAAATCCTTTTCATCACGCACCCCTTTTTTCGTTGTAAATTTTAGCCAGCTTCGCGCCCGCGCGTTTGCCATAGACCAAGCAATCAAGCACGGCATTTGAGCCAAGGCGGTTAAAACCGTGTCTTCCGCCCGTTAGCTCGCCGCAAGCGTATAAATTTTTGATGATTTGCATATCGTTGTTATACACTTCGCAATCAATCGTAGTTTTTACTCCGCCCATGCAGTGATGAACTTTCGGTCCCGGGCGAGAGGCGAAAAACGGCGGCTTTTCCACTTTGATAAATTTGCCCTTGTAGGGCGAAAAATTTCGGTTAAATTCGGGGTCGCGGTAATCTTTGTTTTTGGCGGCTTCATCAACAAACGAATTGTATCTTTCAAGCTGAGCTAAAAACGGCTCGCGGTTGATATTATAATGAGCTATCAGCTCGTCTAAGCTGTCAAATTTCTTTATCGCTCCTACGCTAAGACCGCGCTGAAAGTCCTTAACGTCGACGGTTTTGGTTCCTTCCATGTCCATTATCAAAACGGGATGATTTTTGCCGTTTTCATTCATCGCCCAGATGGCGTCCGAGCCTACTTTGCGATCGGCTATTTCGTTTACGAAGCGAAGTCCCGTTTTTGGATTTACCATTATACCGTATGCGTAGGCGCGCGTGATCCAGCGATACGCAAAGCCGAAAAACGGCTCGTCGGCAGACGTTACGTGCATACGCTGGATATACTGCATATCTATAAATTTAATATCGTCGGCAATGAGCTTTTGTGCCGTGTATCCGGTAGCTCCCATGTGATTCGTCGTCAATACGTCGTCTCTTAAAGCTGGATCAAACATCTGTCTAAATTTAAGATCTGCACCCCAACCGCCCGTAGCTAAAATAAGTCCGCCGTAACAGCGATAGTATTTTATCTGACCGCTTTTGTTCTCTTTTTCGTCGATTTTCGGATCAAAGTTAAACTCGTATTTTTCGCGAACCTTTATGCCTACGACTTCGTTTGCGTCGTTATAGACGATCTCGTCCATTATGACGCGAGTTTTGATGGCTCCTCCTTTTTGCAATATCGTTTTTTGCAAAGGACGCGTTATGTAGCTTCCCGCACCCGCCGAATGCGAACGCGGCACGCTGTGTCCGCCGCTACGGCTAACCCATTTAAATTTAACTCCGCTTTCTACGAGCCAGTTAAAAGTCGCCGGACCTTCATATATCATCTCTCTTACCAGCTCTAAATCATTTAGATTATGCCCGCTTTTTAGCGTATCTTTGATCTGGCTTTCAGGGTCGTCTTTGATACCTTCGCGCTCTTGTATAGGCGTGCCCGCAACCGCCATAGAACCGCCGCTATAAGCGGAATTTCCACCAAGATATTGCATCTTATCTATCATAACGCAGTTTTTTAGCCCGCTATCCAGCAAAGAAAGCATAGCCGCAGAGCCTGCAAATCCGCTTCCTACGACGATAGCGTCAAACTCTTCGTCCCAGCGCTTTACGTCGTTTGCGGACATTTTGCCAAACGCAAAATTCGGTAAAGCAAATGCCGCGCCCAAACAGGTAAGCGTTTTAATAGACCTCCTTCTAGGTAAGTCAAACATCCTCTCTCCTTTCGGTAAATTTAAATTACAAGATTTTAAAAAAATCTTTGATTAAAATATTAATATAATTTTTTAGATATTTTTTTGATAAAAAATGGCTAGTTTTGAGAAAGCATTTTTTATCAATATGTATAAAATAGCTATATTGCAGGGATTATGTCAAATTTAGCACAAAATATTAAAGTATATAAAAGTATGTTTTTATCAATAAAATTTCAAATTTTTACATATAAAAATTCAGGAATAGCATTATTTGTCAATAAAAAATAGATATAAGGGGCTTTAAATTTATATAAATTAACGTCATAAAACACTTCGTTTGCCTTTTGTATAGTATCTTCAAGCGATAATTTCGTAGCCTGTATATCTATTTTAGCCCAACTTCCGCTAGGAATATCAATATAAGACAGTTCGCTCTCTTTGCTGCAAAGAGCATAAATTTTATGATTTAATCCGCCATTTTCCAATAAAACAAAGGTATCCTTATTGTCTATTTTTTGTTTTGATTTGAGAAAGTCTAAATTTTCAAGCTTATGAGTTAGCGCAAGCTTAAACGACGGCTGTTCAATCTCTTCATATACAAGTTGATTTGGCGGAAGTATTTTTAAATTTTGTCTGTATGAGATCGGCGTGCAACCATATACTTTGCAAAATAACCTTATAAACGTTTCGTTGTGAGCAAATCCGCATTTTTTGGCTATCGTGCCTACTTTTTCATCGCTAAATTTAAGCAAAAAGGCGGCTTTCTCCAATCTGAATTTTCTAATATATACGGCTACGCTATCATTCATATAATTTTTAAAAAGCCTTTGCATATGAAATTTGGAATATCCTCCGATTTTAGCGAGTTTTTCCACGCAAAGTCCGTCGTCTTCAATATTTTGTTTTATAAAAATCAGCAATTTTTCCATATGCAGATTATAAAGCTCGTTGTTAGCCTTAGAAATTCCTTGCATAGAACTTACGTCTTGAAAGACTACGGATATGGAACAAGGTAAATTTTGATTTAACGGAGCGGTCGTTATTAGATATTTTTTAGGCTCGTCTTTGCCTATACTAACGTTAAAATATCTTATTTCGGTTGAATTTTGAGAAATCTCTAATTCCGATAAGAAATTTTGTTTTTCGTCGTCATTTAAAAAAACGCTGCAACTTATGCAATCTTTTAAATTTTTGCTATTTGTAAAATCGTAAAATTTCTCAAATTCTCCGCTAGCCGATACGATATCTAAAATCTCGTTACAGCTTATAAAAACACCTGCGACTTGTTTGGTTAAGACGTTTTTTATATAAATTTTTTGCTCGTCAAGCTGTTTTGAACTGACGTTATTTTTCTTAAACCAAAATAAATTAGTAAGCATATAAACCAAAACGCAAAGTGCGTAAAGAAGTAAATTTATAAATAAATATTTACCGAGCTCTTTTGCGTAAAGCTCATCATCTCTTTCAAAAACGACTTGCCAATTGGTGTTTTTTATGTTAAAAGCCTCATATTTTTCATTTGGCAAGGCTATGTTTTCAAAGGAGATCGTCTCGTTTAATTTTGCAAAACTTGCCAAAATTTCACCGCCTTTGTTTATAAGGTATAGATTTTTATCATAAAGCGTTTGATACTCTTTAAAATAATTTCTTATAAATTCAAACGGCTGACCGCCGCAGAAAACTCCGCGTTTATTAAGCAAATTTATAGGCGTGCAAATAGAGACGCTACGAAGCCCGAGCCTCATTGATATATAGGGATTTGACGCTATAGTTAGACCTGCTTTTAAGGTATCGTTATACCAATCTCGCGATTTTAAATCATAATTATGAGGAGTAACGTAATCATCGTCCGAAATATAAAATTTTCCATCATCAAGCCCCATTATGCTGAATCTTATAAAGAACTAACTCTACCTACGAATAGAGAGATGTAGAT
>JAJQAF010000221.1 GCA_021203945.1 Campylobacter sp. | reverse complement strand
ATTTAAACGTTTGTTTTTATACATTTCTAAATTTCAAATGCGTTTATAATGTCGTGACTTTTTTCAGAGCTTGATTTTATTATGTTTATATTTGTACCGTTTCGCTCTTTTTTTAGATTGTTTTGTAGCCTTTCGGCGACCTCGCTAGCGTCTAAAAAAGCGCTTGACACTTCGTTACCGTGAGCTAAAAAATGGCTAAAAAGCAGGTTTGCGTCTAAATTTTTTCTAAAAAATAATATAAATTCCTCATAATCAAGATACCCAAGCTCCAAAATACCGAAATTTTCAAATTTTAATGTTTTTAGATTTGTCGTAATTATAATATTCTCAATACCGCTTTCGTTGATATTTTTTAAAATTTCAGCCTCATTTTGCGAGCTTAAATTGTCTATGCAGAGCGCTTTTATATTTGGATGAGCGGCGATAAATTTTTCTAAATTCGATAAAATTTCAACGGGATTTGCTCGTATGTCTTTTAAATTTATATAAAGCCGCTCATCTTGTTTAAAATCGCTTAAATGCTCGCATGATAAACTGGTTTTGCCGCTTTGAGGATTGCCTATTATCAGTGTTTTTCGGTTTATGATAAATTGTTTGCGGTTGATAAATTTAATGGTTTTTAACGGCGCTTGATAAAAAAAATTTAAATCTTCCAAAATTTCTCCTTCGTCTTATTTTAACATTTCCTTTTTAAAAGGAAATAAAAATACTAAATTTGCATTAGAAAAGGGCTAAATTCTTGACAATACAAGGGCTTTTTTGTAAAATCACGTTCTCTTTACGCAAGACTTACGTCTGCTCGTATGATGATCTCATCCTATGCGAGTCGATTTTATGTAAAGAGGTCGTATGTTTGCGACAAGTTCTATTTTACAAAGGAAAACACATGGAAAGAATCAGGTTAAAGCTAAAGGCTTATGACCATAGAGTTCTAGACCGCACAGTTGCAGCAATTGTAGAAGCTGTCAAAAGAACCGGTGCCGATGTTCGCGGTCCGGTGCCGATGCCTACTAAGATCAAACGTTACACGGTTTTAAGATCTCCACACATCAACAAAGACTCGCGTGAGCAGTTTGAAATGAGAATACACGCTCGTATGCTTGATATCGTAGCGGCTACTCCCGAAACGGTAGATAGTCTGACAAAACTCGACTTGGCTCCTGAAGTGAATGTCGAAGTTCGTGCGATGAAATAAGCGGACAAAAGGATAAGAGTATGGAATATATCGTAGAAAAAATAGGCATGAGCAGAACGATTTCCGCGCAAAGCACGCCGGTTACGCTACTTAAGCTCGTAGATGCGAAGGTTTGCGAAATAGACGAAAATAAGCGCGCCATCGTTGCTTACGCTCATACGAAAGCAAACAATAAAGCCATTGCCGGCCAGCAAAAAAAATATAATCTTACCGCCGAATTTAATAAATTTGCGACTCTTGAGGTGGCAAATTCGGAAGTAGGAAACCTTGATTTTACTCCGCTAAGCGAGGCTAAAATTTTAAAAGTTAGCTTTAATTCAAAAGGTCGCGGTTATCAAGGCGTTATAAAAAGACACGGATTTAGCGGCGGTCCAAAGAGCCACGGATCGCGTTTTCATAGACGCCACGGCTCAATCGGCAACTGCGAATGGCCCGGTCGCGTTCAGCCCGGTATGAAAATGGCGGGGCATATGGGCAATGAAAAAGTTACCGTTAAAAACGACCTAATCAGCTTTGATGCCGAAAACGGCATCGTAGTCGTAAAAGGTTGCGTTCCGGGTTATAACGGGGCAATGGGTAGAATAAGGATCGTAAAATGAGTAAAATTTTAGTATTAAACGATAAATTTGAAAGCTCCGGCGAGATTGAGCTTCCCGCTAGCTATGCCGAAGTAAATCCGCATAATCTTTATCTTTACGTAAAATCTTACCTTGCCGGAATCAGAGCGAATACGGCTCATACTAAAAGTCGTGCTTTCGTAAGCGGCGGCGGCAAGAAGCCGTGGAGACAGAAAGGTCGCGGCGGTGCTCGTGCGGGTTCGACTAGAACAAACGTATGGGTAGGCGGTGCGGTAGCTTTCGGTCCGACAAACGAGAAAAACTACTTCCAAAAAGTTAATAAAAAACAAAAAAGACTTGCTCTTGAATGCGCTTTGGCTAAAAAGGCTGAGGACGGAAAACTTTTTGCAGTGGATAGTATAGCGGTAGAATCGGGCAAAACTAAAGATGCGGCTAAGATTATAAACACTTTAAATTTAAGAGACGCACTTATAGTCAAAGATTTGCTTGACGATAAAACCTTACTTGCTTTTAGAAATATGGCAAACTGCTATGTGGTTGATGCAAGCGAAATTAATGCTTATCTTATTTCGGTGTTTAGTTCGGTTATTATTGAAAAAGCGGCACTACAAACTATAACAAAAGAGGGCTAAAATGGCAGATATAACTGATATCAAAACAATTATTTATACGGAAAAGACTCTTGGCCTTCAAGAACAAGGTGTTGTAGTTATTCAAACTTCACCGAAAGTTACTAAAAACGGGCTAAAAGAAGTTTTAAAAGAATATTTTGGCGTTACGCCGCTTCGCATAAATTCTCTCAGAATTGACGGCAAAGTTAAGCGTTTTAGAGGAAAAGTGGGTCAACGCGACGATATAAAGAAATTTTACGTTAAGTTACCTGAGGGCGTTAGCCTAGAAAATACGGAGGCATAAAATGGCTATAAAATCATATAAACCATATACTCCAAGCCGTAGATATATGACGGGCTTAAGCAGCGAGGACATCACCGCCAAATCAAGCGTTAGAAGTCTTCTCGTTAAGATACCGACAAGCGGCGGTAGAAATAACAACGGTCGCATAACCTCAAGGCACAAAGAGGCCGGCGCAAAAAAACTTTATCGTATTATCGACTTTAAGCGTCGTAAATTCGGTATTGAAGGCAAGGTTGAAGCGATCGAATACGATCCGAATAGAAACTGCCGTATAGCGCTTATATCTTATAAAGACGGTGAAAAACGCTATATTATAAAACCAAACGGGCTAAATGTAGGAGATGTCGTTGCTTCCATAGACGAGGGTGCACTTGATATTAAACCGGGTAATGCAATGAAACTTAAATTTATCCCGGTGGGAACGATTGTGCATAACATAGAACTAAAGCCGGGCAAAGGCGCTCAAATAGCTCGTTCTGCCGGCGGATACGCTCAGCTAATGGGTAAAGAGGAAAAATACGTTATCGTAAGAATGCCTAGCGGCGAGATGAGACAAATTTTAGCCGAATGTATGGCTAGTGTCGGCGTTGTGGGAAATGAAGACTGGGCTAACGTAACTATCGGTAAAGCAGGACGTAATCGCCATAGAGGCATTCGCCCTCAAACTCGCGGTTCTGCAATGAACCCGGTAGATCACCCGCACGGTGGCGGCGAAGGTAAGAAAAATTCGGGTCGCCATCCTGTAACTCCGTGGGGCAAACCGACAAAAGGTGCTAAGACTCGCCGTAAAAAGGCTAGCGATAAGCTAAGGATGTCAAGAAGGAAAGGAAAATAGAGAGGGCTAGATCACTCAAAAAAGGTCCTTTCGTAGATGGACATGTGATGAATAAGGTTATTGCCGCCAAAAAAGCAAACGATAACAAACCGATCAAAACATGGTCAAGACGCAGTACGATTGTGCCTGAAATGATTGGACTTACATTTAACGTCCATAACGGCAAGAGTTTTATTCCCGTTTATATAACGGAAAATCACATCGGATATAAGCTAGGCGAATTTGCTCCGACACGCACATTTAAGGGTCATAAAGGCTCGGTGCAAAAGAAAATCGGTAAGTAAGGGGATAGTATGAGCAAAGCAATTATTAAATTTATAAGATTGTCCCCGACTAAAACAAGGCTTATAGCAAACGAAGTTCAAGGTATGAACGCCGAGCTTGCGCTTGCAAGTCTTAGCTTTATGCCAAATCGCGGCGCTAAATTCATAGCTAACGCTATCAACTCCGCTGTAGCAAACGGAGGGTTTGAGCCTGAGGAAGTTATCGTTAGCTCTTGTAGAGTCGATGCCGGTCCCGTGCTTAAAAGATTTAGACCAAGAGCAAGAGGAAGTGCGAGTAGAATTCGCAAACCGACCTCTCACATTTTGGTAGAAGTATCTAAAGCGCAAAAGAAGGAAGCATAATATGGGACAAAAAGTAAATCCAATAGGTCTTAGACTAGGTATTAATCGCAACTGGGAATCACGCTGGTTTCCTACTAGACAAAGCCTTCCTGAAAATATCGGCGAAGACTACAAAATCCGCGCGTTTTTAAAGAAAAAGCTTTATTATGCGGGAATTAGTCAAATTTTGATCGAAAGAACGGCAAAAAAACTTCGGGTAACCGTTGTAGCTGCACGTCCGGGCATCATCATCGGCAAAAAAGGTCAAGATGTTGAAAATTTAAAGAACGATGTTAGCAAGCTGGTAGGCAAAGAGGTAAATGTTAATATTAAAGAAGAGAGAAAAGCTCAAGCTTCCGCTCAACTAGCGGCTGAAAACGTCGCAATGCAGCTTGAAAAACGCGTAGCGTTTAGACGCGCGATGAAAAAAGTTATACAAGGCGCTCAAAAATCAGGCGCTAAAGGTATTAAAATTTCAGTCGCCGGACGTTTAGGCGGTGCGGAAATGGCAAGAACGGAGTGGTACTTAGAAGGTCGCGTTCCGCTTCATACGCTAAGAGCCAAAATTGATTACGGTGTCGCGGAAGCGCATACGACTTATGTAAACATAGGTATTAAAGTGGGGAGATTTAAAGGTGAAGTTGTGCAACAGGGTGTTCAGACTGAGA
>JAJQAF010000269.1 GCA_021203945.1 Campylobacter sp. | reverse complement strand
GCTTTATATTGACCGATGCAAATATCCCAAAAGTCGATATGGACGAAATTCTAAATACGGCTTGCAAACAAAGCTTTAACGCCGTGAGCGTTGACGGCGACACTTCCACAAACGACACTGTCATGTTACTTACGTCAAGAAAAAACGACGCTTACGATAAAGACGCATTTGCGAACGTCTTAAATTTAATGACGAAGGAGCTGGCTTTAATGCTCGTTCGCGACGGCGAAGGCTCCGGTAAAGTAGTTGAGTTTGAGATAAAAGGTGCGCTAAATATCAAACAAGCCGAACGCGCGGCTAAAGCGCTTTCAAATTCGCTGTTGGTTAAAACCGCGCTTTTCGGAGAAGATCCGAATTGGGGGCGCATAGCATCCACTATCGGGGCTAGCGGAGTGAAATGCGACGAAGAAAAGCTTGTTATCTACTATGACGACGTGCTAGTCTATGACACAAAACATAAAGAACTGGATAAAATTCGCGAGGATGCCGCGCATAAGGTTATGCAAAAAGCAAGCTACAAGATAAGTTGCGATTTGGGTATGGCAAACGGAAAATTTAGCGCTTACGGCTGCGATTTAGGGCATAAATACGTCAGCATAAACGCAGATTATCGTTCGTAATCAAATATTTACGTTTCTTTGTTAAAATTTCTAAAATTTTTTTCAAAGGAGCTTTGATGTTACACGAATATACAAATCTCATCAACGAGCTGAAACCAAAAGACGCTCGTTTTGCCGCACTTTGTGCCAAACACGACGAGCTAAACAAACGCATAGATAGCAAAGATGCGCCTAGCGGTAGCGAACTTGACGCTATGAAAAAAGAAAAACTCAGACTAAAAGACGAAATTTACGCTGCAATATTAAAATACAAAGAAACCCTCTAAAATAAAATAGCACCGCCGCTATGACGGTGCTTTAAAATTTTAAAATATTTTCACTTCGCTTTACTCTTAGCTTTTCAAGAAATCTTTAAGTATTTTCTCAAATCAGTCTATGTAAAACCTTAATAAAGCCTCAAATCTAATTTTATCGTTGCTTGAGAGCGAATTTTTAACGATTAAAAGCGAGATACAGATAAATAATGAGGGTTTGCACTCTTTTAAAATGCGGAGACTTTTGCTTTTTACCCGTTTAATAGCTTTAGCTCATAAGCTCTAAACTCATCTAAAAGTTCATTCATACGCTCTAAATTTTAGTCTCATTACAAGGTTATTTTTAAAACCTTTGCCGTATTTTCGGCTATTAAAATCTATGAAATTATAAATGTATATTGCGGTAGTTCCATCAATACCGATCATTTTCATAAACTCGTTTCGGCTTATATTTCGCTCGCATACGCTTTTGCCGTTACCGCGTTTAAATGCGATATTTTCCTTATAAAGTTAATAATTCTTTTTCGCACTTCGTTGCTATCAAGCTTTTAAGGAGCATTTGCTTTGCTCGCGTATAAAAACCGTCTTGACGGGAGAGTAAAAACCCTCCCTCGTTCAGATGCCGGCGAACTATTTTTAGTCTCAAGCAAGCCTTTTGTAATATATAAACTAGTTTTACTCCCTACATTCGTAGTTTTCTATCTTACTAGCGTCGCCACCTTTAAAATATGCGTATTTTGGGTAGCTACAAAGCGGTTGAGTAAGCTCGGGGCGTTTTGTGCTTTTAGCTTCCAAAAATTCAGGCTTTATATTTTTCTCACGCCATAATTCAAGAGCCGTTAGCGGATCAAAGTTATCAAGTCCCTCGCCGCCGCCGCAGTGTGTCATGCCAGGCACCATAAATAATGCCGCAAACTCATCTGCTTTTGGCATATCTTTGCCAAGCTGCACGAAATAATCTCTTTGGTCAAGTGCCGAAAAGACCGGATCGCTAACGCCTGTGGTGATGATAAGCTTGCCGCCTTTTGCCATAAAGGTGCTATAATCGGTGCTTACGGCGTCGTGTAATGCTCCCATTTGAAGGGTTTTTGCTACGTCGTTGTCAAAATCAAATTTAAGCGGATCAAAGCCGGCGTTTGAAGGTGTCATAAAATAATACGGCAACGAATCTCCGCCTAAGGTAATATTTAAGGCGTTTGATTTGGCGGTTTTTGAATCGCCAAGCTTCCACGAACGCCAGCCTGCACTTGCTATGCCGGCATCATAAAACCAACCGCTGTATATTTGTTCGCCTTTTTTGTTTTTAGCTCCGCCAAATATCGCTTTGATTAGCTCTACTTTGCTTTTTCCAATCTCTTTTTCTAGCGTAGCCGGGTCAAATTTGCATTTATCATAGGCGTTTATGATGCCGTCTTTTAGTCCGTCAAGCTCGTCGCATTTTGATAAAATAGCATTTTTAAGCTTGTCTAAATCGCTTTGCGTTAGTGCGTCGGCAAATATTTTCTCGCCTTTTTCATTTACGGGAGCGACTTTTAATATGTGTTGAGAGTCCCAAGATTGCGCGATCGCGGCACGAGAAAGGCGAAATCCGGGGTTAGTTGCGACTATGCCGTCAAAATCGTTAGCAAAACGCTGTGCTGCCATAAGCGCCGATCTGCCGCCGTTTGAACAACCCATAAAGTAGCTTAATTTTGGTGCTTGCCTATAATTCATAGCAATTAGCTGTTTTGCAACGTCCGTAACCTTGCCTATCGCGGCATAAGCTAAATTTACACGAGCTTGTTGATCGTCTGCAAAGCTTGAATCTCTACCGTCGTGTCCTGAGTCGCTCGTAACCACCGCATATCCTCGCATAAGAGACGGCGTGGCGGTAGAGTTATGCACGGGTATCGGACCGATTGCGGGTCCTACAAAACCATCCATTCCGCCGCCGCCTTGAAATAAAAATTTCCCGTTCCACTGCGCCGGCAAACGAAGTTCAAATTTTATACCAAAATGACGCGTAAGCGGTTGAGAAGACGGAGCATTTATACCTCTTGCCGTGCTTTCGCGAGCCTCTATCTCTCCATGAACTAAGCAATGCGGCGGTAAGATACCATTTGTCTGTGCCGAGCCTGATAGTGCGGCATAACGCATCTTTGGTGCCGGCTCATCAACTAAAAATTTAGCCTGCGTAATTTGAGTATTAAAAATTTTAGCGCCCTTTAATGCTTCGCAAGCTTTTATCTCTTTACCATAATCGCTAGCTCCAAAAAGAGCGCTAACGCCTAAAAGAATAGGCAATATGCGTGAAATTTTCATGTATTCTCCTTTAAAATTTATACTGAGCCATTAGTCTCATTTGATGTTTTACCTCTTCATCGCCGATATCCTTGGTGAGTTTTTCTTGCTCGTAGCCCAATCTCACACGCAGTCCATTTGCGGCAGGGACTTTATAATCCAGCGAAATATGAGCCCTTTGCGTTTTTACATCACCATAACTATATTTTGCCAAATCATTATTATCTTGCTTATGAACGCCATACATCGTCCATAGTCTTAGTCCGTTTATGCCTATTTTTGACATATCATACATTACGCTAACCGAATATGAATCGGTATTTCTGCTGACTGCCGGACCCGAGCCGAAGTATGGCGTGCCCATATATGTATGAGGTCCCCAGCCTACGCCATAAACTACGTTATCGTTTTTGCCGGTAGTGCTATATGCAAAATCAATAATGAAACCATTTAAGTTTTGAATGCCTATTTTGCCTAGCCAAAACTCGCCTTCGCTTTCAAACTGATCTAACGCTGAGCTTGTGCGTGATGCTATTAAATTTAGGTAAAAAGACAACGCAAAACTTTCAAACGGCACTTTATATTCAGCTTCAGCCCAAAGCATATGTATATCGCCCGTAGCATTTACTCTACCTGCTGCGTTGCCGTTATATGAACTGCTAAGACCTGTGTTGTAGTCGTTCGCTAAGGTATATTGAGCCATAAATCTAAAATTTTCTATGGATTTATTTTCAACTAAAACAGAATAAACATCATCCATTACGCCGTAAAATCCAAGACTATTTTGACCCATAATGCCGCCGGCGCTAAGATTAAATCTTTTGCCGAATTTACCTATATCGCTATCATGTTTATTTATAGAACGATCCATGCCATATGTCGTTCTACCTTGAAATTTATCAATATATGCGGCAAAAAGTCTTGTGTCCGGGATATCTTTACTATCTATCGTTACGCCTTGAAAAGATTCCCAAACCATACGGGCATCCGATCCGCCAAGAAGCGGAGTATCGATAAACTGACGACCTACTTTTATCTGTGTATTACTTAGATTGTATTTTAGATAAAGCTCTGAAAAAACAGCACCCGAACCATAAAGATCCGCGGCGTAATAGTCTTTTTGTCTATCGCTGGCCCACGGAGAAAAGTTGCTTTGCACCAACGCCCCCAAGCTAAAACCATAAAATTCATCCGTAACGTAGCCTAACCACGCTCCAAGGTTTAGCATTCCGATGCTTCCTTTATGATTATACACGTTATTGCTAGAATTTGCAGCGTTATTCATATAATACCACGCTCTTAATTCTACGCTCGGAGTACCGCCTTTTAGCGCTTCGACCAAACTATCGGCGGCATTTGCTACCCCTCCCCATAAGCCTAGTGCAAGCAATGCCGTCAAAGACATTTTATGCTTTTGCATATTTTATCCTTTATAATAGAATGTAATTTTTATATTATAGATTATTTTAATATAAAGATAAATATAAATTGTAATAATCAATAAAATAAAATTATGATTTCTCACAATCTTGACATACAAGATTTTAGAAGTTGTAAAATGTTCCTCAAGCGAGCCGTTTCCGATAATATCGCATTAGAAAGCTATCGGACTTACGCAAAGCTAATACTTTTTAAATTTAAAGACATAAGCAAAGAGA
>JAJQAF010000187.1 GCA_021203945.1 Campylobacter sp. | reverse complement strand
GGCTTTTATTGTTTAAAGTATCGAGGCTATCCCATGCGTTTTTATATGAAATTCCTACAAAATCTGCCGCTTTGGTTATGATTTTCGTCTTTTTTACGGCTTTAAGCAGTTGAATGTGTTTTGCTAAAACCTGGGTATCTTCGCTTAAAAAAAGTTCCAAATTTACGTCGGCTTTCATTTTCTCCCTTTTTATATAAAGATATAATTTAGTAAGTATAGCCTATGCTATATATTAATTTACTTAAAATTTCAAATAAAACGTTTTAATTCTTTTAAAGTTACAAAAGGATAAAATCTAACTCAAAATTTTAAAATTTTATAAAATATAGGATACTTGATGAGAATTTTCACGGCTATTTTTCTTAGCGTATTTTTAGCTTTTGCGAACGCAAACGAAACGGATGATTTTGACGTAGAATTTAACGACAAAACAAATACTTTCGACCCGCTTAGCGGATACAACCGCGTCATGACGAACGTAAATGATTTTATATATTCAAACATGCTAATTCCTGCGGCAAAGGGATATGCTTACGTAGTGCCAAAGCCTGCGAGAACGGCATTTTCAAACTTTTTTGACAATATAATGTTCCCGATCAGATTTATAAATAATTTATTGCAGTTTAAATTTAAAAACGCTGGCGAAGAGACGCTAAGATTTATGGCAAATACGATAATAGGTTTTGGCGGTTTGACCGATGGAGCAAAGTATTACGGACTAAAAGCGCACGATGAAGATTTTGGTCAAACGCTCGGATATTGGGGCTTAGGAAGTGGGTTTCATATCGTTTTACCTATATTAGGACCTTCAAATTTAAGAGATGGCGTCGGCTTGGTAGGCGATTATTTCGCAAATCCTATAAACTATGTCAATCCAAACGAACTTGCTTTCGGCATAGGCGCATTTCAATATTTTAACGACTTTTCTCACGATCCTGCGGCATATGACAATCTCAAAAAAGATGCCGTTGATTTGTATCCGTTTTTACGCGATGCGTATGAGCAAAGACGCACACATCTAATTAAGGAATAAATATGAAAATTTTTAAAATTTTACTAGGCGTAATACTCATAATTAGCAATATATTCGGAATTTCCGAAAGCGAGATCAAGCAAGAGGTAACCAAACGTACCAACGATGCGATTACGGTGCTAAAAAATCCTAATTTAGACGATACTACAAAAAGCAAAGAACTATTTGCGATCTTTGATCCTTTATTCGACTACAAACAAATGGCTAAAATCAGCCTAGGCAAGCGTTACAATAGCCTAAACGCCGATGAACAAAGGCGATTTGACGCGGCGTTTGAACAAAAACTAAAAAACTCATACATTGATAAGCTTTTAAGCTATACAAATCAAGAGATCACGATAAAAGACGCCAGCAAGCCTCAACCGAATCGATATTGGCTGGCTTCGGAGCTAATAAGCGACTCAAAGCCTTATGAATTCGTATATAAATTTTACGACGCAAAAGAGCGCGGCTGGCTGATTTACGATCTGGATATCCTCGGCGTTAGTATTATTCAAACATACCGAAGTCAGTTTGCCGATATGCTTGATAATACGGACGTTGAGACGCTAATAACAAAATTAAATCAAACAAATTTACCAAACCAAGAGGTTAAATAGTTTTGGTGCGAGCGATTTTTAAATTTATTTTAGCTTTCAACAAACTAATAATTGCTCTCGTTTTGATATTTTGCGCCCTATTTGGGTACTTTAGCACGAAACTCAATATAGACGCTTCCGCCGAAACGCTTTTACTGGAGCACGATCCCGATCTTGAAACTTGGCGTAAAATTTCAAAACGCTACGTCTCTCCAAGCTATCTTGTCGTAACTTATACGCCCGATGACGATTTATTGGCGCCAAAAAGCCTTGAGCTTATTAAAAATTTAAGCGACGAGCTGGCAAAAAACGATATGGTGCAAGGCGTTTTGTCTATTATAAATATTCCGCTACTTCAAAGCGTTCAAGGCGGCATAACGGGCGTTTTAAAACATACGCCTACCTTGACGGACGCCGATATAAATATGACGAAAGTGCGCGAGGAGCTTAGCCAAAGTCCGCTTTACTCGGGAAATTTGATCAGCAAAGATCTAAAATCAACCTCTATAGTGTTAAATTTAAAGCAAGACGATAAATTTAACGAGCTGTTAAACGAGCGAAATTTACTAAGTCTAAAAGAGCAAAACGGCACTATTAGCGACGATGAGTCTATAAAATTTAAAGAGACGAAGGCTGAATTTAAGCGTTATAGAGACGAATTAAGAGTAAAAGAGCATGAAAGTTTAGAGTATATCAAAGCAACCATAGCAAAATTTAACGTCCGAAATAATCTATTTTTAGGCGGCGCAAATATGATAGCCGACGATATGATAAGCTTCGTAAGAAGTGATCTTTATATCTACGGCATTAGCGTTTTACTTTTACTCGGCTTTAGTCTGTGGTTATTTTTCAGGCAGATTCGCTGGATAGCTCTACCGATGTTTATCTGCGCCGTGAGCGTAGTTTTTACGACGGGGATATTCGGACTTTTCGGCTGGGAAGTAACGGTTATCAGTTCAAATTATATCGCGCTTCAGCTGATTATCACGATCTCAACGGTAATTCACCTCATCGTAAGTTACAGAGAATTTTATATAAAATATCCCAATTATGAGCAAAAAAAGCTTGTATATCTGACTCTTTGCGACAAATTTAGTCCCTCTTTTTGGGCTATATTTACGACTATCATCGGCTTTAGCTCGCTAGTAACGGCAGATATTAAACCAGTTATCATGCTTGGTGTTATGATGAGCTCGGGTATCGCCGTCTCTCTGGGCGTTGCGTTTTTACTATTCGGCGCGATAGTCGTAAATTTAAAAAAATTACCGCCCGTTCGCACGTTTGAAAACAAATTTCATTTTACGCAATACTGTGCTAAAATAGCGACTACTTCGCGAAATTTCGTCTATATCGTTTGCGTCTTCGTTATAGCTTTCGTGCTTTACGGCATAAGCAAACTAAAGGTCGAAAATAGCTTTATAGGCTACTTCAAAGACGATACGCAAATCAGACAAGGTATGCAAATAATAGATACCAAACTCGGCGGCACTATCCCCGTTGACGTTATCGTGACCTTTAACGACGATTCAAATCAGAAAGACGATGCAAACGGCGAAAAAGACGAATTCGAGAGCGAATTTAGCGCTCAAAAAAACGATGCAAAATATTGGTTTAACAGCTATCATACCCGTATCGCCGAAAAAATTCACGACCATCTAAAAGAGCAAAATTTTATAGGCAACGTAAGCTCTTTAGGCACCTTAATCAAAGTAATTAAGGAGCTCAACGACGGTCAAGTAGATGATTTTTTACTTGCGGCGATGTACGGCGAGCTGCCGAAACGATATAAGGACATCTTGCTAAGCCCTTACGTAAGCGTCGAAAATAATCAACTTAGGTTTAGCATGCGCATTATAGATAGCGATCCGAATTTGCGCCGCGACGAATTTTTAAAACGGCTGAAAACAAGCGTAACGGAGCTTACGAAAAACGACAACGTAAAGGTTGAAGTAGCCGGCACAATGGTGCTTTATAACAATATGCTTCAAAATTTACTAAGCTCGCAGGTAGATACGTTCGGACTGACCGTGCTTATGCTGTTTATAGTATTTTGCTTCATTTTTAGAAGCGTCAAACTCGCCGTTATCGCTATCGTTTCAAACCTCATACCGCTTGGCACGCTATTCGGCGTTATGGGTGTATTTGATATACCTCTTGACGTTATGAGTATCACGATAGCAGCTATCAGTATAGGTATCGGGGTCGACGACATCATCCACTATATACATCGCTTCAAAGAGGAGCTGGCTAACAAAAATATCTTAAAAGCCGTCCGTGCCAGCCATGCCAGTATCGGATATGCGATGTATTACACCTCTTTTACCGTGTTTTTAGGCTTTAGCGTGATGATAACGAGTAACTTCATACCGACTATATATTTTGGATTATTGACCGATTTGGTCATGGTTTTTATGCTGCTGGGCGCGCTTGTCATATTGCCTAGTTTGATTATAGGTTTTGTAAAAAGATAGATTTTACCGCAAAATTTTAGTTCATTACTTTTAAAAACGAATATACATCCTCAACGCCGCTAATATGTTTTGCATACCAAATAGCATGCTTTTCTTGCTCTATACTATCCACAACGCCGCTAAATACAACATCGCAACCGACTACGCTAACTCTTACGTTCGTGCCTTCCACGATACTGTCCTTAAATAAATTTTGCTTTAAATCCGTCAAAATTTTAAAGCTCTCACACTCGTAACTTTGCTTTTTTGTCCGCAAATACGTATAAATTTTACGTATGCCGTCGGTATTCTTGGCAAGTTCAATAAGCTTATTTTGCGTCTCGGCGTTATCCACAAGCCCGATAAGATACGCATCGCCGTAAAAACACTCTATTTCAATATCAAGATTGCTAAGTCCGCTTGAAAATAGAATTTTACTTTGCAATTTACTCTGAATAAATTTATCTCGCATTATAGAGTAAATGCCGCGTTGATCGCGTGAAATAGAGTAAGCGTCATATACGTTAAGCGGTGCGGTAGCGGGCGAAAATAGCGCCGAACAACCGAAAAACGATAATGCATAAATCGCAACAATCGCAACTTTTAAAATGTCAAATCCTTATAAAATTTTGCTCAAATTATAGCATTATTTAATTTACTATAAACGCTAAATTACATCTTAATTTGATTATTTCGACAAATTTTTATAATTCGACAAAATTTGGAGCAAATTTATATAACTTTCGCTAAAATACGCTTACGCA
>JAJQAF010000010.1 GCA_021203945.1 Campylobacter sp. | reverse complement strand
TGCACGTGAAAAATTTGGTTAAAATTTCGGCGGTTTTGGCTAAGAGAAAGTATCTTAGTGCAAATTTTGCCGGTTTTTTAAGGTAAGAGCGGAGATAAAACCTGCTTGTTTGATATAAAAGCCGCGAATCTAAAGCCCGTTAAGCAAACCGCTCTTTATCTATTTTCAAAAACGTAAATAAAAAATAATTAAAGCATTACAATAATCGATTAGCAAATTTTGGCTAAAATTCTTTAGCATATCAAATATCAACGGCTTATGGGCGGTGAAGCTTAGGGCTTTTTAAATTTATTAATTTTTAAAGGATACAAAATGAAAAGACGCGAATTTATAAAACTAAGTGCGGCGGGAGCGACTGCGATGAGCGGGTTAAATTTATTTGCAAGCGAGGCTAAATTTGAGTCTTCAAAGATGATTGACGTCAAATTTAATAACGGCGTAAAAATGCCTATTTTAGGGCTTGGCGTGTGGAAAATCCCCGATTTGAAAGAGTGCCAAAGGGTTGTAGAAGACGCCTTTAACGCGGGTTATCGTATGATAGATACCGCTCAAGCGTATCGCAACGAAGAAGCCGTAGGTGCGGCGTTTAGCGCAAGCGGGCTAAAACGCGACGAAGTATTTATAACCTCAAAAATCGCGACGCAAAATTTAAGCATGGATGGCGTTTTGCGTTCGTTTGAGGAGAGTATGAAAAAGTTGGGGCTTAAGCAGGTCGATTTGATGTTACTTCATGCGCCCGCAGGCGATGCGCTTGGAGCTTGGAAGGGCTTAGAAAGCCTTTATAAGCAAGGGCGCGTAAGAGCGATCGGGATCAGCAATTTTTACGGCAAAATTCTTAAAGAGCTGCTAGATAAAAGCGAGATAAAACCCGTGCTGAATCAAGTCGAGACACATCCGTATTTGCAGCATTTTGCGGTGCAAAAGGAGTTTGAAGCTTACGGTATGATTATGCAAGCTTGGTCGCAATTTGGAAACGGTATGAACGGAGTGCTAAAAGAGCCTATTTTAGCGCAAATCGGACAAAAATATAACAAAACCGCCGCTCAGGTCATTTTGCGCTGGCTTATCCAAAGGGGCGTAAGCGTCATACCTAAAACCACGCATAAAGAGCGTTTGCTTGAGAATATCGACGTATTCGACTTTAGCCTAAGCGATGAAGATTTTACCGCGATTGCAAAGTTGGAGCGAAACGAACGGCTGTTTAGCGGCTGGGGCAGGGAGGATATTTAAGAGCGGCGGATTTTTTATTTCGCTACTCTAATAGCCGCAGGAAGCTCCGTATTTATCGCTTTTATATCTAAACTTCTTGACAGGCTACGACTCAAGGCAAGTCATACAAAATTTAATCTCTGCGAAATTTCATAACCTAAAAGCTAGTTAAATTTAAGGCTAAATTTTCTAAATTTAATGCTAAAATTAAAAAAAATTAAAGATTGCGACTGCCGCCACGAGCGATTTTAAACGGCAAGATTTAGAATAAATAGGGCGGTTAAATTAAGCATATTTAATATGCCGTGAGTGTCGCTTTTGTATGAAAAAACGGTGTAAAATCGGCGTTAAAAAATGCGAGCTTTGATAAAAATTATGTAAAAATGTCGGTGTTTGGCAAGCCTTAAAGCGCAAAGGCTATGAATTTACTTTTTAGCTTTAGGCATGGGTGAGAATGTTTTGTAGAAGCAATCAACTAAATCGTTAAATATCGAGGTTTAGGTGCAAAAACCCTTTAGGCATATTTGCAGGGAATTTGAAATTTAAAAAAGGACAACGATGAAAGATAAAATTTACTCGGCTCTTAGCCTAAAGCAGGGTGAATTTAGGTTATTGTTTTACTGCACGGCTTTTATATTTTGTTTATTTTGCTCTTATGCCGTGCTTCGTCCGATCTGAGACGCGCTTGGATTGCATGGCGGAGCCGATGAGCTAAAGTGGCTATTTTTAGGCACTTTTATAGCGACATTGTTGGGCTCGATTTTGGCGATGACGCTTAGCGGAGCGATAAGGCGCAAATTTTATACCGATTTTATTTTTATCTTTTTCGGGTTAAATTTGCTCGGTTTCTATGCGGCGATGTCGGTTTTGCCCGCGCAAAGCAAGGGATTTTTGATACTTGCCCGCACTTTTTACATCTGGGTCAGCGTGTTTAATCTCTTTATCATTTCAAGCGCTTGGAGCTTGCTGTCCGACGTTTTTAGCACAGATCAAAGCAAACGAATGTTTGGCGTCATAAGCGCCGGAGCAAGCGTCGGCGGCATACTTGGAGCCGGTTTGGTGAGCTTTTTAAAGGGCATAGAGACGCAAAATTTTATCTTTGTATCTTTGATTTTGTTGTTTATTGCGCTCGCGATAAAAAATTTAATCGTCTCGGAGAGCTTAAATTTACTCTCCGACGCCGATGAAAAACGTAAATTTAAGGCGAGATTTAACGAGCCGATCGGTTCAAAAAATCCGTTCGTAGGCTTTGAGCTAATCGTCAAATCAAAATTTCTAACCGCATTCGTCGGCTTTATCCTGCTTTTAACGAGCGTCAGCACGTTTTTGTATATGGAGCAAGCCCGCGTCGTCTCGGAGCTTTTCCCTACTCGCCAAGCGCGCGCGGCGGCATTTGCAAACATCGATTTGATCGTGCAAACGAGCAGCTTTATCATACAAATTTTTCTTACGTCAAAGATAGCGCAGATTTTAGGCGTAAAGTGGCTTTTGTCCTTGCTCGGCTTTGTAATCTGCGCGGGATTTGTCGCGCTTAGCTTCACGCACCCTGCGTTTTTGCCGCTTGTGGTAGTGATGAGTCTGCGCCGTATCGGCGAATATGCGCTTGTTAAACCCGCTCGCGAAATGCTTTTCGTGCCGCTTGATCATGAGAGCAAATACAAGGTCAAAAATTTCCTAGACACCGTCGTTTATCGCGGCGGAGACGCGCTGAGTGCGCAGGTTGAAGCGGCTTTGGCAAAAGCCGGAATAGGCGTCGTGTTGCTCGGAGGTGCGATTATATCGTTTGCTTGGGGTATGCTTGGAGCCTATCTCGGCAAAGAGTATGATAGGCAAAAGAGCATAAAATAGGGCGTATTTGGGCTATTTTGGCGTTTTTGATATTAACCTATTTTAAATTTCGGACGCTTTGTTAAATTTTATCTTTCAAGATAGACAGTCCTAAATTTAACCTTTATCAAAGCCCCTTTAACAATAGTATTTCTATTCGCATTTATAGCGTCTATCAATTAACGAAACAGGATATAAAGCAAGATACAAGTCGTTACCTTATTTCGTCTTTTTAACGTAAGAATAGAAATTCTCGTTTCTAACGCCTTTAAATTTTAATAACCTATATCTTCAAAACAATCGTATCGCTCGCAAAGCGAAGCAAAAGCTGCTTTTATTTGTTTTTTATCGGTTTATCGTAAAATAAAACCGCATCTAATGAGTTTGGATTAAAATTTCACAATAACAAAATATTTTCATTATCGATAGCGAGCGTCTAAATTTTACGCGGCTAAATTAATGTTGTTCGTAATTTTATCGCGCCAAGCCATCAATAAAAGACATCGGACAACAATAGTAAAATTTTAAGTCTGTGCGCCGTCTTCTTTTAAAAACTCAAGTCTTTCGGATTCGAATTTTGCATTTATTTCGGCGATTTGAGGCTCGTTTTGGACGGCTTTATTTGAAAGTTGTTTAAAACGCTCAATCTTACCGAGCAAACCGCCCTTTCCGACAAACGACGTAACGGCTTGATTGTAATGATTACTAGCCGTATTAAGCGTGCCGCCCAGACGCGACAAAGCCTCGGCTACGTTACAAACTTTGTTGTAAATTTCACCTGCTCGCGCGGCGATTTGTTGCGCCTCTTGATTGCCTTGTTCTATGCGCCATAAATTTGCGACCGTGCGCAGTATCGGCATTAAAGTGGTGTGAGAAACCAATACGACCTTTCGTTCGTATCCGTAGTTAAATAGCGCGCCGTCAAATTTCATCGCCTCGATATACGCAGGTTCAATAGGCATAAACATCAGCACGAAATCGGGGCTTTTTATGCTCTCAAGCGACGAATAATCCTTCTTTGCGAGCTCGTCTATATGCTTTCTAACCGAGCGTATATGCTCGCTTAAAGCGACATTAAATTTAGCCTCGTCGCTCGCTCTAACCGCCTCGTCATACGCCAGTAAAGAGACCTTGCTGTCTATTATGATATGTTTATCGTCCGGCAGTTTGATTATGAAATCGGGGATAGCTCTAGCGCCGTTTTCGCTTGTGAAATTTTGCTGCGTAAAATAGTGTTCGTTTTTGATTAATCCCGCGGCTTCAAGCGTGCGTTCTAGCTGTGCCTCGCCCCAATTTCCCGATATTTTATTGTTGCCCTTTAACGCCGTAGCTAAATTTTGCGCCTCTTTTGACATATTTAGTCCGATATTTAGCACCTGTTTTATCTCGCTTTCAAGGCTCACGGAGTTTTTTACCGCTTCGTTATGGACTTCATTTACGCGATTTTGAAAGGTCGCGATCTGCTCGCGTAAAGGCTTTAAAAGAAGCTCCAACGACGTTTGGTTGGTTTTATTAAACGAATTTGTTTTTTCCTCGAAAATTTTGTTTGCCAGATTTTCAAATTCTAAATTCAAACTCTTTTTGACCTGAGCTAAATTCTCCTCTTGCATTTGCAAATTTTGCTCTTTAGCCTTTAGCTCGCTCTGCATTAGCGTTAGTTTTTGATTTAGGGCGTTTTCACGCTCGTTTAAGGCGCGGATCTCTTGCTCTTTTTGGCTCAAGCTTGCGTGCAGAGAGTGTGCATGTATTTCATAATTTTTCGCTCTTTCTTCCGCCGTTCCTATATTTTGT
>JAJQAF010000180.1 GCA_021203945.1 Campylobacter sp. | reverse complement strand
ATAGCTTTTCATAAGCTTCAGTTTTTCATTTCTAGTGTTAACCGATACGCCTTGAGCCATTAGGTTATTTTCTATCAAATTTTTAAAAAGCTTATCGCTGTTTTGCCTATCCGCACAGCTAATCACCTTTGCCGCGTTTGAGATTAAAGACGGAGCGATAAATTTATTTTTTGCAAGCTTTTTAGCCGTTTTATCGCTTATTTTATGCTCGGCGTATTTTTTTACTATTTCAAATCGTTTGCTTTTTGGCGGAATTTTAAATTCAAAAACCATATCAAACCGCCTAATATAGGCGTTATCCATTATCATGACGTTGTTTGTGATCCAAAATGTCGGCACGTCGTTGCTCTCCAAAGTGCGGTTGATAAACGCCTTGGATACGTTATTATCATGGCTTTCAAATAGATCTTCAATCTCATCAAACATTATCAAATCGTTATCTTTTTTGAGAACAATATCGCTCATTTTAAGGCTCAATATTCTTTTTTTGCCATCTAAATTTAAGATATCGCAGCCATCATAAATTTGATAAGCTATCTCATATATATTTTTGTTTAGACTACTGGTGACGACCTTGGCAAACTCTGTTTTACCCGTGCCCGGACGCCCGTAAAGAAGGATATTTATGCCTTTTTTGCCGCTTTTTAAATGGTTTTGAAGTAGCTCAAAATCTATCCCCAAATAGCCAAAATCATCAAGCCCAAGCGAGCTTTTTTCGCATATTTTGAAACTATTTTCAAAAATCTCATCCATGGTGCATTTTTGAAAAACCATCTTAACGGGCATTTTATAATCGGCAAAGTCAAATATGCTTGGCAGACGGTTAGAATGTGTTAAATTTGATTCAATCGTAAAGATGAAGCTACTCATTAAATTTGACTTGTAAAATAGCGCATTTTTTATGCTTTTTGCATTGATGTTTAAAATCCTTGAAAGCAGGGTAATAACGTTGTTTGCATTGATATTATTTATAAAACTAAGCCCGTCTTCCAGCACGTCAAAAGAATTAATCAAAATCGCAAATTCCAAAATCTGTCGCTCGCAAGAATTTAGCTCCAAAATAGCCGAAAGCATATCAAGATTATATTCTAGCGTTTTTAATGTAGTAATTTTGCGATTTTTTACCCTTTCGTATTCGCAGTGCAGATACTTGGCAAATGCGTTTTAATCCTGCTCTTGTTCGCTACTTACCCCAAAAAGATTAAGCACGTCGCCATACCTTCGTATATCAAAAAAGTCCTCAATACCGCCCACTTCAAAGATCGCCCTTAATATCCAAAGTTTAAATTTAGTTTGAAGTTCCTTTGGCGCGATCAGTTCGCTCGTTTGTGTATTTTTTATACCGCAAGCAGGCATTCGGGTCTTTTTTTCTAACATTGTCAATGCGTTTTTGATCCGCTTCATTTACACTCCTTTAAATTTAATTTTCAAAATTATATTGAGATTTTCTGTTTTTAATTCCTACGATAACTATTGCTATTTGCACAAAACGTAAGAAGGACGGCATAAACGATCCTTTGAAATTTATATACAAATTGAATACTGAAAATTTTAGTTAAATTTGAAAATTTAACTAAAATTTGACGCCAACTTCTATATTAAACCTAAATTTAACGACATTGCAGATTCGGTTTAGGGATATAAAATTTAAATTTGGCGGTTTAAATATAAATCAAATTGAGTCAAGATTTATTTTACTTCGCTAAGTTCGAATTTTCTCTATTTATTATTTTAAAATATAGAAATTATTTAAGGCCGCTAAAATCGCGGCTTTAAATTTTAATGTTCTTCGATTGCTACGGCACCTGCGAGATATACGTAAGTTAGCATCATAAAAATAAAAGTTTGTAAAACGGCCATAAGAGTTAGTAGCGCATAGGCTGGAAGCGGTGCAAACCAAGGAGCAAGAGTTAGCATTACGAGCAAGAAAAGATCGTCGCCCTTTATGTTACCGAAAAGTCGGAAAGATAACGAAACAACGCGAGAAAGATGAGATATGATCTCAACCGGAAACATCAACGGAGCAAGAGCTTTGCTGGGCCCCATAAAATGCCCGAAATACTTAAAAAATCCGTTCTTTTTTATACCTTCAAAATGATAATAAAAAAACACGATAAGAGCAAGCGTTAAAGTTAAATTTAAGCTTGAACTAGGCGATTCAAATCCGGGAATAATGCCGATAGCGTTTGAAAAGAACACCACAAAACCTATCGTAGCGACAAGCGGCAAATATTTACGCGCCAAAGTCTCGCTACCTAGAGTATCTCTACCCATAGAAACAACGCCTTCAAGATAAGCTTCTACAATATTTTGAAGTCCTCTAGGAACAAGCTGCATCTTTGTAACGGCAAGCTTTGCGACCAAAATCACGATAATAGCGACAAGGCAAAAATGAAAAGCATAAACAAACGCATGGCTATGATATATCAGATCCGAGAATAAAAACAAGTCTTTCATACATTAACCTTAGATTTATAAATTTTGACGTGATAATATCAAAATTTTGATTAATATTTTTTTAAGGTCGGTAAAATTTTGATTTATTTGGCAAAATAGTCGTAAATGAGCTTAATTATCGTAGCGCCAACGACAATCAAAAACATTACTCGGATAAATTTTACCTCTTTTTTTATGACTAAATTCGAGCCGATATAAGCGCCTAAAATTTGCCCTATTCCCATTAAAATTCCGACTATCCAAAGCACCTGTCCGCCTATTATAAAAACACCCAAAGAGACGATATTGCTAGTGAAATTTAAAAGCTTTGTGTGCGCGACTGATTTTTTCATATTAAGCCCTATTAAAGCAACCATCGCAAATGTCCAAAACGATCCGGATCCGGGACCAAAAAAACCATCGTAAAAGCCCAAAATAAACCCGAAAACAATATAAAAAATTTTATGCTTCATCCTGGCTCGTCTATCGATTTCACCGACTTTTGGCATAAAAAGCGTATATATGAAAATGGCTATTAGTAAAAACGGTATGACGATACGCAAAAAATCAGGATTTAAAAATAGTATAAATATAGCTCCGACGCAAGCGCCGATAAAGGTAAAAACTACGCCGATAAAGGTCTCTTTAAAATCTATCATACCCTTTTTGGCAAAATTTAAAGTAGCCGTAAAACTTCCAAAGGAGCCTTGTAGCTTATTTGTTCCTAACGCAAGATGCGGCGGAACGCCCATCGCCATAATAGCGGGCAAAGTAATCAACCCTCCGCCTCCGGCGATAGAGTCTATAAATCCGCCTAAAAATGCCGCACTAAAAAAGACCGTATAAGCAATAAGATCAAATTCCAATACAACCTCTTTGATTAAATTAAGGCACAATTTTATAAAAATATTTATAAAATTTTTATCAAATTTCAGATTTTATAAAAATATTTAGAAGTTTTATATCCCGTCAATAAAAATCACGGGATATAAAATTTAAGATAACGTGGGTAGTAAATTTTACTTAATAACTCCGCAAACCATTCTTGCACCGCCGCCGCCAAGAGCTTTAGGGTTATCGCTATGGTTATCTCCGCCGACGTGAACCATCAAAGAGTGCCCTTTTAGCTCGTCGATAGTTTTTATTTTTGGAGCTAAAACAGGATAAACGGCATTTCCTTCGCTATCGGCAACAAGTGCCGGTAAATCGCCCTTGTGCCCCTTATCGTCCCATGCAAAAGAGTGCATTTTGGTATCCATAGGATCCCAGTGACCGCCGGCTTTCATTCCCAGACCCTTTTCGGTTGCTCCGCAATCTGCGTTCTGATGAACGTGAAAGCCGTGAATTCCAGTTTGAATGCCTTTTAGATTAGGAAAAAAGGCAACGCCGTAATTTGTCTCTACAACTACGACTTCACCCGCAGGCTTATCTCCTTTTTCTCCAAGTTCATTCATCTGTATTACCAGATGTTTCCCTGCTTTCGGATCAAAATGATGACCCTCGTGGGCAAATAATAAGCTACCTAAAACGGCGCTAAGTAAAACGATTTTTTTCATATAATCTCCTTTTAAAAAGTTACTTTTACGTAACTATATCCAAAAATAGTAAATTTATAGTTTAAGGCTTTTAAGAACGCTTTCAAGCTCGCCGCTCTGTCCTATGCGATAAAGAGCAAAATCGTATTTTATGGGGTCGTTGGGGTCAAATTCCAATAATTTTTGCGTTAGCTCGCTAACCGCTCCGAAATCATAGCTTTTTCTTTTTATCAATCCTAAGCTGAGCGAGACTTTATGAGTATGCACGTCAAGCGGCATCAAAAGCTTGCTTTTAGGCAAATTTTTAAAAATTCCAAGATCTATATCCGTATCTCTAACCATCCAGCGCAAAAACATATTGTAACGTTTATACGGTGAGCTCGGGCTTTTTTCGTAAGGTCTGCCGAAAAAAAACTCATATCCGTCGGATCTATATGAATTTAAAGAGTATATAAATTTTATAAGTTCGTTTATTCCTTCGTTCATAAGTCCGTTTTTCTCAAAACCTTTTTTTATAAGTTCCTCTATGCCGGCCTCTTTTTTAAGACGAAAAAAAGTAATAAAAATTTGTCTTACATCCTCACAATTTTGAAAGCGGTATTTGAAATTTTCTAAATTTTTAACTATATTTTGCTCGCTCCCTCCAAGCAAAGAAAAGTCTAAAGAATTTAGAAATTTTACGATAAGTTTAGCGTTGCCATAGGCGAATAAAGCGCATATTAAAGCTATATTGGGCTCTTTAAATTTGCTAGCTACTTGAAGCGGATCGGCGGCGGTAAAAAGCCCGATGTCGGTATTTTTAGCCAAAACATGGGCTTCAAGCAGCGATTTTAAATCCATTATTGTTTAAGAGATAAAAGAGTATCAAGCATC
>JAJQAF010000127.1 GCA_021203945.1 Campylobacter sp. | reverse complement strand
CGTTAGAAAATATCTATATAATTGCATATCGGTTCGGATTTAAATTTGATAAATTTTATCGTTCGTAAAATTTACAAAATTTATTAAGGAGAACACTATGAAGACAAAATCTTTGCTTTCGTCTATTTTGGCGGCAAGTATCATCGTGGGCGGCGCAAGTACTTGCGCTTTGGCACTTGGCGGACCCAGCGGCGCTAAGGTTGAGTATCAGATCCAAGGACAACTAGGCGGCGTATTTTTAGATCCTTACGGGATTTCCCCGCTAAGTGCGATCATAACAAACGGCGGATTTGAGATAAAAGACGCCAAAGTTACCATCGTGCCTAAAAAGGACGGTGTGCCGATAAGTTATAGCGTAGGCTTAAAAAGTCTAAAAACTTACGGCGGTATCCCTGTCGTAGGGCTTTACGCAAATTATCAAAACACCGTTGAGGTTGAATATACGAAAATTTACAAAGGTAAGGAGGAAAAGATACAGGAGAGCTATAAAATCGCCACTCCCGCATTTCATCAAATACCTTCCGAGCGCCTTCCTAACAACGGACTGCCTTATAAAAGCGTAAGCGTAAAAAAGGTTGATCCCGAGTTTAAAGATAGACTCTATCTCGTAAATAACATCGGCGGAAAAGCAACGGGCAGAAGCTCTATGTTTGTTTGGAATAACCCCGTAGGCGGCGCGGCGGAGTGGAACTATGTATCCGATGCCTTTGTCATTGATACCCAAGGCGAGGTGAGATGGTTTGTAAATACCGACAAACTCTTAAATTTTAACGATATGTTTAATACGGGCATTATGATGGGCTTTAAGCAAAACAGCGACGGCGCGCTCTCGTGGGGATTTGGTCAAAGATACGTCAAATACGACCTTGTAGGACGCGAAATTTTCAACCGCCGCTTGCCGCTTGGCTATCAAGACTTCTCTCACTCTATGGACAATATGAAAAATGGAAATTTCTTGCTTCGCGTGGCAAACTCAAACTATAAAAGAGCTGACGGCAAAAACGTCCGCACCGTTAGAGACGTCATCGTTGAGCTTGATCCTAGCGGTAAGGTCGTAGATGATTGGAAGCTTTACGATATACTTGATCCTTATAGAAGCGACGCCATAAAAGTGCTGGATCAAGGCGCGGTTTGCCTAAACGTCGATGCAAGCCATTCGGGTCAAACGATCAGCGAAGACGAGCTTGCCAAACTTGATTCAAGCGATCAATTCGGCGATATCGCAGGAACGGGCATAGGTCGCAACTGGGCGCACGTAAATAGCGTGGATCACGACGCAAACGACGATAGTATAATCATAAGCTCTCGCCATCAAAACGCGATCATCAAAATCGGTCGCGATAAAAAGGTCAAATGGATTTTAGGCGGATACAAGGGCTGGGGCGAGAAATTTAAAAATAAACTTCTAACGCCTGTTGATAGCAAAGGCAAGAAAATCGTTTGCGATGATGATTTTACGAAATGCCCGGGCTATCTAAACGATGAGGGCGGATTTGACTTCACATATACGCAACATACGGCGTTCGTGATAGATGAAAAATCAGATAAAAACGTCGTTTATCTCTCCGTGTTTGATAACGGCGACGCACGCGGATTTGAGCAACCCGCAATGTCAAGCATGAAATACTCTCGTGCCGTCATCTATAAAATAGATCAAAAGAAAATGACCGTAGAGCAAATTTGGGAATACGGCAAGGGGCGCGGAAGCGAATGGTTTAGCCCTATTACGTCGCTAACGCAGTATCAAGCTGATAAAAATTCGGTTATGGTCTATTCGGCGACGGCGGGAATGCAGTATAACCTTTCTACCGGCACAGCCATAGGCGCTCCGAAGCCTGAAATCGACGAATTTAAATGGGGCGCGAAAGAACCAAGCGTGCAAATTCAATTTACGGGTGCGGGCTCAGGCTATCAATCTTTCCCTATCAGCATTCAAAAGGCGTTTGCTGAATAGTTCATATCAAATTTTACTCCGAGCTTTCGGAGTAAAATTTATAATTTCACCTTTAAATTTAATCTCTAAATTCAGCTGATATTAATATTTACGTGAGTTTTGTGAAGTTTATGTGGCATATAATTTTATAAAATCAAATTTCTTTTAAGGAGAGTATTATGAAGACAAAAATCTTGCTTTCATCTATTTTAGTTGCCGGTATGCTTTTAAGTATCGGCACTACGGATATTTATGCCGCAGGCGGCAGTAGCGGAACTAAGACTTATCGCGGCGTCGGTAAAATCGGTGCTGTGGTTATGAACCCATACCGTGTTGCTCCGCTAACTGCGATTATAAAAAGTGGCGGACACAACTTAAGCGACGTCAAAGTTACGGTAAAAGGCAAGCAAGACGGCGGCGTGGATATAAGCTACGACGTAAGTGATAAAAAGCTATTGCAGCACGGCGGAATTCCGGTTTGGGGTCTGTATCCCGACTACGTAAATGAAGTGGCGGTAAGCTACAAAAGAGACGGCGAATCCGTAAGTGAAACGTATAAAATTTACGCTCCCGCCGTATCGGTATTAGGAACGGGAACAAATCAAAAAAGAGCTTTGCCTAAGGCGGTAGTTACGAAAGATAATCCAAAATACCATAAAAATTTATATCTTATGAACCATCTAAGCTCAATTTTACCTAATGCGGCTCAGGTAACGTGGAACAACCCTATAGGCGGTGCTTTGGAGTGGGATTATGAGAGCTATGCTTGGATCGTTGACGGCAAAGGCGATATAAGATGGTATCTAAAAACGGACGAATTCAGAGATCCTAATAACATCATGAAAAAGGGCAATATGATGGGCTTTGATCAGACTAAAGACGGCGATATCGTATGGGGACAGAGCCAAACCTATAATAGATTTGACCTTATGGGGCGCAAAATTTTCCAAAGAGAACTTCCAAAGAGCTATATTGACTTTTCTCACCATATGGAAGAGACTTCAAAAGGCACGTTTTTAATGCGCGTAGCCTCGGCGGACTATAAACGCAAAGATGGCAAAAACGTCCGCACCGTCCGCGACGTCATCCTTGAGCTGGATCCAAACGGCAACGTCGTAGACGAGTGGAAAATGATGGAAATTCTTGATCCGTATCGCTCGACAAACGTCAAAGTGCTTGATCAAGGCGCGGTTTGCTTAAACGTCGATGCGAGCAAAGCGGGACACACGGCAAGTAAAGAGGAGCTTGAAGACTCAACCGCTCCATTCGGCGACGTAGCGGGCGTCGGCGCGGGTCGCAACTGGGCGCACATAAATAGCGTTAATTACGACGCGAGCGACGATAGTATCATTATCAGCTCACGCCATCAAAGCGCCGTCGTCAAAATCGGACGCGATAAAAAGGTTAAATGGATCCTTTCAAGTCCGGAAGGTTGGAGCAAAGAGTTTGCAAGCAAACTACTAAAACCGATTGACGCCGACGGCAAGCCGATAAGTTGCGGCGAGAGCGGCTCAAAATGCCCAGGATATGAGAGCGATAAGGGCGGATTTGACTACACTTGGACGCAGCATACCGCATTTAAAATCAATGAAAAAAGTAAAGGCGGCAAAATTCACATTAGCGTATTTGACAACGGCGATACGCGCGGTATGGAGCAGCCCGCACTCGCCAATATGAAGTATTCGCGTGCGGTTGAATACGAAATAGATGAAAAAAATATGACCGTTAAACAGGTTTGGGAATACGGCAAACAGCGCGGATTTGAGTGGTATAGTCCGATAACTTCGGTCGTAGAGTATCAGCCTACAAGAGATACGATGTTTATCTACTCGGCTACGGCAGGACTTGGCGACGTTGTTGCGTTTAGGCAGGGCAGAGCCCAGCTAACACCGTTTCTAGACGAGATCAAATACGGCACTCAAGAAGTGGAGTTTGAGATGAAATTCATAGACAGTAACGCCATAGGCTACAGGGCTTTGCCTATTGATTTGCAAAAGGCGTTTAAGTAGAATTTAAATTTAAGAGTAAATTTAAGCGGGTTAAGATTAGCCCGCTTTGCTAAATTTACTCCTTTAAAATAAACTCAAATCTCTTTAAATTCCCGCTTTTTAGAGAATTTATCTCGTTTTTCAAAAGCTCGCTAAGTGAATTTGCAACTACGCGGCGCGACCAGCTTTCATTATCTAACTCTATGATTTGCCCGAATTCCGCGTCGTAAAGCAAATAATTTCCCTCATAATCATGCGCTAAAGGTATCCATTTAGGACTTGCATAGCCGTTAAATTCAGGTTTTTTGCTCGTCTGTTCACTACTAAATTCATCTATGAGTTCGCCTACGCTCTCCCATTCGCGTTTAATGTCGTCAAATGCTATGAGAGCGTATTCGCGCCCTGCAATGCCGAAGCTAAACGCCGAAGTTACCGCGTTGTAAGAGACGTTAAAGATCATATAAAAGCCGGCGAGCTCGGACGGTATCTTTGCATTGCCAAGCCTTAGGCTTTGAGCTTTTTTGGCGCTCACACCGCGGATGAGATTATAATATCTATTTTCGCGCGGCACGATTTTATCCACGCTCGCCACCCACTCTTGCCACAGCGGGACTAGGTAAGCAAATTTAGTGCTAATGTTTGGCACTGTATTTTCGTCTATGCGATTTTTGGCGATATATTCACGCTCGTCATCACACAGTTCGCCTATTTGTATGGCATGGATTTTATGCCCGTCCTTACTAAACCAATACTTCATATCGCCGCGCACTATCGCACCCGTGTCGTCGCCATCAAAAATTTTAATGTGCTCGTTCGGATTTTGTAGGTAAAATTTAATCGCATCGATGCCGTCTATGCAAATTTCGCCGTCAAATACGCACTTTGGGCTAAATCTATACTCTTTGAGCTCAAATGCAATCATCAAATTTTGCACTAAAT
>JAJQAF010000204.1 GCA_021203945.1 Campylobacter sp. | reverse complement strand
GCCTCACACACGAAATAATCGCATTCGTTAAAAAGCACCGCGGCAAGCAATGTAGCGTATTCGAAATAGCTTGTTTTTATCTTAAACTCATCGCTCAATAACTCTTGCAAACGCTCGTGAGCGGCTTGTAAAATTTCATCGCAAACGATAGAGCCGTTTAGCCAGAATCTCTCGTTAAACGTAAAAATATGAGGACTAGTATAATGCCCTACGCTAGCGCCCGTTTGGCTTAAAATTTGAGCCAAAAATCGACCCGTAGAGCCTTTGCCGTTCGTTCCGATGACATGAATTATTTTAAAAGGCTTTAAACTATCCTTTATGCCGGCCCAAGCGCGAGGCATACGAGTATAATCTATCTCTTTATAAAATAACGGCTTACCCTCTAAAAATTTTTCAAGTCGCATAAAATTTAAAGCCTACTCGATTATTTTCGGCATAACTTGATTGCGACCGCCTTGCTTTGCGGCATAGAGCATTTTATCGGCGCTTTCAAGCGTCATAGTGTCGCCTAAATTTGCGCTTCTCGTAGCTACGCCGGAGCTTATGGTAACCTTTATCGTCTCTTTTTTGTAGATAAATTTAAAATTTTCTATAATTATACGAAGTTTATTGGCAAATTTAACGGAGCCGTTCAGACTGATATTCGGCAACAGTATAACAAACTCTTCTCCGCCGTATCTACCTATAAAATCGATCTTTCTGGCATGTTTTTTAAGCACTTGAGCCACGGCGGACAAAATGACGTCTCCCGCATCGTGTCCATACGTATCGTTGATCTTTTTAAAGAAATCTATATCGACAAAACATATCGAATAATCCGTTCCATAACGTTTATAAGCCTCTTCTATCTTTTGAATTTCACTCATCAAAGCGCGTTTTGTAGCGACTTTGGTTAAAAAATCTTCCTTGCTTTCAAGTTTCGCCTCGGCAAGCTCCTTTTCAAGCGTATTTACCCTGTTTTGCAACTCGGAAATAGTCGTTTGCTGACTATTCATCGCGATACCGAGTTCGCGACTTTCCATCTCAAGAACTCCGGCTATGCCGATAAGCATATTTTTTACTTGATCTATACTATTTGAGTTTAGATTAATATCTTTTAAATTGTTTTTAATATTTTGAACTTTAACCGAATTCGTATGCGAGCTGGCGGCTATCGCTGAAATTTTATCGCTTATGCTTTGCAATACGCTATTTAACGAGCCTACCTGTTCTACTATTTCGGCTCTATCTTCTTCTATCCTGCGATCGACAAAGCCTTTTATTTTATCTTGAAACTCGGTATTGGTTAGACCGACAGGATTTTGTCTGATCGTGTTTTTTAAAGAGTTGAGTTCGTCGTCCAGCTCTTTTGTGATCGACGGTTCAAGCAAAAACATAATAAGCTCGGCTAATTTTGCGGTATCGGATCTATCGTCTTTTAGCATCAAAAATTTCTCTAGCTCTTTACTCATAGTTGGCAAATCGTCGAAATTTTTAACGCCGTAATATTTCATAAAATCAAGATATTCGTAGTTATACGAACCGATAAATTCAAACCATTTTTCACACATTTCATCAAGAGCTTTTTCGTCGTATTTTTTCGCTAAAAGCTGCATGCTTTGCTCGGCTAAAGCTTTTGCTTCTTTGTTGTGAAGTATGGACACGGCTTGCAAAATTTTCCTTGCAAAAGCGATTAGAGATTTATTTGATTTTTTATCTTCCGTAGAATTCGGCGGGTTTTGCGCCGCGTTTCTACAAAGCCTGGCTATCATAAATGCGACGAATTCGTCAATCGTCTTTATATTTAACCCTAAAGCTTGATTTTTATACTCTCCGCTTAATCTTGTTATATATTTTTCTATCTTGCGACTCTCTTCCGTGCTAAATCCATATTTTTTGGAAATTTCATTGAATATTTCCGTATAATTTTCGGGCGTTAGTATCAAGTGACGATTTTTTATTTCGCCAAGCGACTCTTTTACGATTTGACTAACGGTTACTGCTACCATTTTTATATCCTTTAATTGCCAAGTTTGCGATATATTCGTCAAATGCCTCTTTAGAGGCCTCTTTTATAGCCTCGTATTTTTCGGTATCGCTTATGATACTATCGGCGTATCGCGCGCTTTTTTGACGCCTAGCTACGCTAAAATCGTATTCTCCGCTAGCGGGAATATCAACAACGCTTCCGTCTTTAAATTTAGTCTTATAATTCAGGGTCAAAATAGCTCTATAAGACGTTATATAACCGTATTCGTCATAAATCGTAGCTTCGTAGTTTAGTGATCGTATCGATACCATTATGGACGTATTGGCGTTTTTGTCGTCGCTCAATTGCCTATTTAATCTGGCGACTATCCCTTCTTTTACGGCGTCTTTTATCCAAACGCTATTTTTAGGCTCCGTCTTGCTTATGACGACATCTACATAAACGGTATCGCCAATGATATTTTGCGTTATTTTCGAGATCGGTTTATATCCGCATCCCACTATAAACAAAGCTATAATAATTCCTAAAATATACCTCAAATTTTATCCTTTAACGACTAAATTTACGAGCTTGCCTTTGATATAAATTTCTTTCACTATCTCTTTGCCGTCTATCCATTTTAAAACGCTTTGTTTTGCCGCTTTGAGTATTTCATTTTCGCTCATATCCGCGGCTATTTCAAATTCTGTTCGCTTTTTGCCGTTTACCGTAACCGCTAAATTTATACTATCTTTTACAAAAACTTCATCTAAAATTTCAAGCTTAATAAAATTTTTTCTCTCAAAAAGTCGCTCGCTTAATTCGTTTGCGATATGCGGAACGATCGGCTCAAGCAGATTTAAAATAATAAAAAATCCTTCGGTATTCACCTCGTCGTTATCTTGAGCATTTAGTGCGTTTAAAGCCTCCATGCAAGCCGCGATCAAAGTGTTGAAAGCAAAGGTTTCGTTAAAAACTTCGACTGATTTTTGTAGCGCTTCATAAACTTTAAGCCTCGCATATTTCTCCTCTTTGTTTAAAGTCGAATGATTTATGCTTGGAATTTTAACAGCCTTTGTAATGCTTGCCGCCTTATCCCAAAGCCTATTTAAAAAGCGATACGCGCCTTCGACCGCACTATCGTTCCATTCAAGCTCCTTTTGAGGAGGAGCCGCAAAAAGTATAAAAAGCCTTGCGGTATCGGCTCCGTATCGATTGATAATATCATCAGGATCGACTACGTTGCCCTTTGATTTACTCATTTTCTTGCCGTCTTTTAGCACCATACCTTGAGTTAGCAGATTGGCAAACGGCTCGGCGTCGCGTAAATAATCTAAATCCCTTAATACTTTTTGAAAAAATCTCGCGTATAAAAGGTGCAATATAGCATGCTCGATACCGCCAATATATTGATCGACGTTCATCCAGTAATTCACGCTTTTTTTATCAAACGCCGTATCTTGCCATGTCTTTTCGTCGCTTGCAAAACGCGCAAAATACCAGCTACTCTCGACAAAAGTATCCATCGTATCGGTCTCGCGCACGGCATCACAACCGCATTTCGGGCATTTTGTATATTTCCATGTCGGATGTTTGTCTAAAGGATTGCCTTCGCCCGTTATTACGACGTCTTCAGGCAACGAAATGGGTAAATTTTGCTCATTTTCAGCCACTACTCCGCATTTTGGACAATGAACGATAGGTATCGGCGCGCCCCAATATCTTTGACGAGAGATTCCCCAGTCCCTGAGCTTATAATTAGTTATTCGTTTTCCAAGCCCCTCTTTTTCAAATTTTTCTATTATCGTAGTTTTGGCTTGCTCCGTAGGCATTCCGTCGATCAACGGCGAATTTATAGCGATACCGTATTCCGTAATAGCTTTTGTAGCGTCCATTTCACCAACCAAGGGTTTTACGACCGGCTTTATAGGAAGGGAAAATTTACCGGCAAAGTCGAAATCTCTTTGATCATGACCCGGAACCGCCATAATAGCTCCGCTACCGTATTCGGCTAAAATAAAATTAGCGACCCAAACGGCAATGCGCTCGTTTGTAAGCGGATGAGTGACGTAAATTTCCAAAAATATGCCGTCTTTATCGTTTGCCTGGCGTTCCCTCGGACTTTGGTTTAAGATAGTTTTTATTTTTGCCTTTTTTTCGTCGTTTAAAATTTCACTTTCCAGCAAGGCTTTTACTATCGCGTGTTCCGGCGCAAGTGCTACGTAGCTTACGCCGTAAATCGTATCCGGTCGCGTCGTAAATACGTAAAATCCGTCAAATTTTCCGCCTAATGCACGATTTGAACTTTCGTCAAGATAAAATTTAAACTCAAGTCCGAAGCTCTTTCCTATCCAGTTTTCTTGCATGGCAATAACCTGATTCGGCCATTTACCCTCAAGCGTTTTAAGATCGTTCAAAAGCTCGTTTGCATATTTTGTGATATTAAAGTAATATCCCGGAAATTCACGCTGAACGACTTCGTTGCCGCATCTCCAGCAGCAACCGTCTTCGACTTGCTCGTTTGCCAGCACGGTTTGATCGTGTTCGCACCAATTTACTATCGCGCTTTTTCTATAAACAAGCCCTTTTTCAAACATTTTTATAAAAAAGCTCTGTTCCCATTTCGTATAAAGGGGATCGGAAGTGGCAAGCATTCGTCGCTCGGAAAATGAAAAACCGAGACTTGAAAGCTCTTTTTTCATATAATCGATATTTTCATACGTCCATTTTTTAGGATGAATTTTATGCTTTATCGCGGCGTTTTCGGCAGGCATACCAAAACTATCAAAACCTATCGGATGGAGCACGTTAAAGTTGTTTTTACGATAATAACGCGCCAAAGCGTCTCCAATAGTATAATTTCTCACATGTCCCATATGTATGCGTCCGCTTGGATACGGAAACATACTTAATAT
>JAJQAF010000278.1 GCA_021203945.1 Campylobacter sp. | reverse complement strand
CTAATTCGGTTAGAGCTTTGAGCGTTTTTATTTGATTGCCGAAATCTAAATTCGAATTCGTCTCGTCAAGCATTATTACTCTTGAATCCTGCTCCAAAGCTCTTGAGATAAGCACCATCTGCCGCTCTCCGCCGCTTAAATCCGTATATACCCGATCGCAAAACTCGCTCATACCGAGCATTTCAAGCTTTTCGTAAGCTATGGCGACGTCTGCGCGCGTCGGATTTTCAAACGTTCCAAGATACGGCGTCCGCCCCATTAAAACGACGTCTATGACCTTAAACGCAAACGGCGGCGTATGGGCTTGAGGCACGTAGCTAAGGGCTTTTGCTCGCTCAATATCGCTAAGAGCGGATAAATTTTGCTCTCCTAAAAACACCTGCCCGCCAAACGGCTTTAAAAAGCCCAGCACGCTTTTAAAAATCGTTGTTTTGCCTATGCCGTTTTGCCCGAGCAAGCATAAGATTTCGCCGTCTTGCAAGCTTGCGTTAAAATTCTTTACGATAAGCTTTTTGCCGTATCCGCAGCTTAAATTTAAAATTTCAAATTTCACAACCAGCCTTTTTTGGCACGCCAAAGTAAAAATATAAAAAGCGGCGCGCCGACGAGCGAAGTTATCACTCCAAGCGGCACTTCGCTAGCCATAAGCGAACGCGCCAAATCGTCGATAATAAGCAAAAATAGCGCGCCTATAAGCATGCAAGCGGGTAAAAGCGCTCTAAAATCGGCTCCTACGATAAATCTCGCAAGGTGCGGCACGATAAGCCCTATCCAGCCGACAACACCGCAAAAAGCGACGCTCGTAGCCGTTAGTAAGGTCGAAGCGCAGATGATTATAAAACTATAAAATTTTACATTTAAGAACATAGAACTCGCATATTCTTAAACAAAAGAGAGGATATTTAAGAGAAATCTAAGAAAAAATAGCGGAAACGAACACAAGACTACGACGCCGAGCATATAAAGCACGTTTTTGTATCCGCCCGTGCGCGCTAGGCTTCCCATGAGCCAAAAGGTGATTTCGGGCAGTTTATCTTCGCTGTCGGCTAGGAATTTTAAAAGCGAACTGAATGCGCCGAAAAGCGAGGAAATGACGACGCCCGCAAGCACCATCACGATGATGTTTAGCTTTCCTTTTGCGATTAACGAACTTAGAAACACGACTAAAAATACCGCACCCAGCCCAAATCCAAACGCCATCAGCGAAACTCCAAGCGCGCTAAACGACAAGATGATGGCGACGCTCGCTCCAACCGCCGCACCGCTGCTAACGCCCAAAATATCGGGCGATACCAAAGGATTTTTAAAAAGCCCTTGATAGACCGCGCCCGCAGCAGACAAAGCCGCTCCGACAAGCAGAGCAAATATCACGCGAGGCAGGCGAATTTGCGTAACGATGGCATAAGCTTGCGTATCGCTCGGATTTTGCATGAACAAAAATTCCTTTAAATTCGTTAAAATTTCACCGATTGACAACTCGTATCGTCCGATTCCTACGGATAGAAACGATACGCAGACAAGCGCGCAAACGACGGTTATAAAAAATACGCGATTATTCAAAAGCACCCTTTATTTCACGCACATCATACCAGAGCGCATAGCTTTTGGTAGCGCGATAAAATTTTACGCCCGAATCGCTGGAGATAAGCCATTTATCGACGTTTGATTTAAAAATTTCCTCTTTTTGGCTTGGAATTTCGCCCACAAATTTTAAATGTTCGTAAGCTTCGTGCGGACTTGAAAAATCTCGCTCGTAAATAGTGTCGAAAATGCGAACATTGACGTTTGCTCCGAGATCGTAAAGAAGATTAAAGGTTACGTTATATCCAAACATTCGCGCGTTTTTAGACGGATTTAGCGGCGATTTGAGAGGCTCTTTGATCCCTTGCAACAAATCAAGCCAAACTTCGCGCAGGCTGGCGAATTCGTCCAAAAAGCAAGTAATCACTACGAATTTATTGGCTGCGGCGTGAAGTTTTTTAAGATCGCCAAGTCCTACCGAGCGCGAAGCTACGATCACATCGTGCTTGCCGATAGTTTGCAAAATATCGTCGTCCAGCCAGCTTTTTTGGATAAAATTTATATTTTCCACTCCTTCGTTAGCGGCATTTTGCTTACAAAATCCCAACATATTTGCAAAAGCGTCAAGCGCGGTTACGCTTTTTGCGCGCTTTGCCATAGGCACGCTAAGACGACCCGGGCCGCAACCGATGTCAAGGACGCTATCTTGGTTTGTTATCGGAAACGCCGCTACAAGCTCATACGCACTGGCGCGCTCAAGCTTCGTCATACCGTCATACATCGCCGCTATTTCATTCCAATTTACGGCACTTCCGCCGCCTACGTTTTGCTTCATCGGAGCAAATTTCAGCTCCCTAATCGCCTGCCAATTTAATAATCCTTGCATTATCTCTCCTTAAATTTACGGATTTGCAAAATCAAGCTTAAATTTAAAATTTTAATTTTACAAATTGTAACGACTTTACTAAAGCAAAAAGCTTAAAATAAACAAAATTTAGCTCCGATTTTAAATTTAAGCAAGCTCATAAAACAGCTTGCAATCCCGATAAAAATTTAACCCGCCCCGAAAATTTAATCTTCGAGGCAAAGGTTAAATTTAAAATTTCACCTCCGCGGATAGTAAAAACAGTCTGCTTTCGCCCAAAGATAAGCCGTTTGTAATGCCCGAATTCGCACCCGAACCGTCCATGCTGGCGGGCGACATTCCCGCCCAATATTTTTTATTAAAGAGGTTATTGACGTTAAATCTAAGCGTGGCTTGTTTGCCCAAAAGCGTCTTGCTCGTATAGCGCACGCCGATGTCGGTTACGAAAAAGCCGGGCGTTTTTTGACTATTTACGTCATCGACGTAAAATCCGCCGTTATAGTGAAAATTTGCGCTAAACGCAAGCTTTTGCGTATTCGGCACGACGTAATCGAAAAGCAAATTTGAATTTACCTTAGAAACGCCCGCGATCAGTTTATCGTCCGCAGCGGCTAATTTCGGGCTTTTCGCCTTCGGATCAAGCAAGGTTATACCGCCTAGCACGCTTAAATTTTGGCTTAATTTTCCGCCCGCCATAAACTCAAATCCGTAATTTACCTGCTCGCCCTGCTCTTCAAATAGCCCGTTATCGCCGAGATAGGCCAGCGGTCTTTGCATTTTAAATAAAGCAGCGCTTAAATCGGTTTCACCGAGCCTTGCCTTTGCCCCGATTTCGTATTGTTTGGCGCGATACGGCTTTAAAACAACGATCGATCCGTCTAAATTTACGCCCTGATCGCCCTTTTGCAAGCTATCGGCATAGGTAAAATACAAGCTAACGTTATCTGCGGGTCTATAAATCAAACTTCCCGCATAGCTAAGCCCCGAATCGTCGTATTGCGTGGCAAGCGGGTTCGTTCGTCTGTTGCTCGCCCTGCTTTTCGTCTTTATCCATGCGTTTGAAGCGCTTAACATTAAGCTAAAATTTTCGTTTATAGTGACCTCGTCAAGCGCCGAGATATTCATCATATCCGTTTGCGTAACCTTAAACAACTCCGAGCCGTTTCTAGCGCCGGGGCTTGCAAAAAATCTAGGCGCGCTCATGCTCGCTTCGCCCGCCTTTAGCGTCGTAGGCGCGTTAGCAAATCTAAACGTGCTCCATCGATAGCCGTTTGCTTGGACGCTAAAATCGTGTTTTAATCCGAATGTTTCAAAGTCCGTAACCGCCTTTAAATATCCGCTTGGAAGTTCGTATCGATAGTTTGATATCCCGCCTTGATGCATAACGTCGAAATTGCCGTTATTGTCCTTGATTACGTTCATAATGCGGTGCGTATCGCGATCGATCCTCTGCCACGCAAAACCGCCTTCAAAATACCAATGCTCAAGCGGCGCGTATTTAAATTTAGCGCTAAGCATAGTATTTTCCAGATTCATTCCGCCGTATGTTTGCCCGTAACCTTGTCGTTTATCGTCTCCCGCCGTCGGCAAAGCGTAGCGCGCGACGCCGTTTGCAATCGGTAAGTTGAAATTTCCGGCGAATCCGTGAGAGTTATGCTCGTAGTAGCTTGCCGCGGCTTCCAAAGTAAGCGTATCGGTCGGATAAAACTCGAATACAACCGAAGCTAAGCGGCGTTGAAGATTGCTATCTTTGACCTGCTTAGCTCCGTCCGAGCCGTAAAATACGGCGCGATAGCCGAATTTATCAAATTTCATCGAGCTGTCTATGCCGATACCGACGTTCTCGCGCGAAGTGTAATCCGCCCAGATAGTATGCTCGTTATCTATCGGGCGTTTGCGAACGTAGCTGAAAATTCCCGTCGGATTTTGCGCACCGTAAAGCGAACCCGCGATACCGTTTTGGATTTGTAAGCTCTCAAACATCGCCATCGGAATCGCCGTCGTCGCGATAGAGTAAAAACCGTCCCAAAAGACGTTTCCTACGACTTCGCCGCCGAATCCGCGCGTCTGCGGACGTCCGGCGACCGAGCCGCCGAACATCTGAATGGAAGCTGACGGAAAGTATTTAAAAGCCTCTTCAAAGCCCGTTACGCCTTGATTATTCATCGTCTCTTTGGTAATCGTGTTGATCTGATACGGCACGTCAAGCGAGCGTTTGCCCGCTAAAATTCCCGTTTGGATATTTTTATTTAAAAATCCCTCGTCGATGCCGCTGTCGCTGATATTATCGCCGACGGAATTTACCTCGACCGTTTCAAGGTTCGCAACATCGGCGGCGGTTAAATTTAAACCTAAACATAAAACTGCACAAGCAACCGCGGATAGATGTCCCCGCTTTAGCATTCAAACTCCTTTTATTAAATTTATTTGAGTGTTAAATTTAATTATATCAACCATTTTTTATATTATTAAAATTTAACCTCCACAGAAAGCATAAACTTTCTAG
>JAJQAF010000255.1 GCA_021203945.1 Campylobacter sp. | reverse complement strand
AGTTGTGTATTAGAGACAGTTACTAGGCTTGCGTTTTCTAAAGAGGATTTTGAGGCGAGACAATACCTAAAAGCACTCATAAAAGAGGCGGGTTTAAGCGTCAAAGAGGACTGCGTCGGTAATATTTTTGCGAGATTTCAGGACGTTAGCGAGCCGAATTTACCCGCCGTTTGCGTAGGCTCGCACATAGATAGCGTTCCTTTCGGCGGTTTTTACGACGGAACTCTGGGCGTTATGGCGGGATTAGAGGCAATACGGTCGATCAAAGAAAGCGGCGTCAAACTAAAACGTCCGCTTGAGCTTATCGTTTTTTCCTGTGAGGAGTCCAGTCGCTTTAAGATGGCTACGGTCGGCAGCAAAATAATAAGCGGGAAATTGCCTATACAAAAGCTTCACGAATTACAAGACGAGAACAAAATTTCACTATTTGAAGCGATGAAAGATTTCGGCTTAGATCCTCAAAATTTACAAAACGCCCTTTTGCCAAAAGATACTTTTCATAGCTATTTGGAGCTTCATATAGAACAAGGTCCCGTGCTTGAAAGATTAGATGTTCCAGTCGGCATAGTAACGGGTATCGCAGCACCGATTAGATATGAAATTGTAGTGCGAGGCAGAGCCGATCATAGCGGTGCTACGCCTATGAATATGCGCGTAGATGCGCTCGTTATAGCTAGCCGTATTATTATAGCCGCACAAAAATTCGCAAGCGCCAAAAAAACCGCGGTCGCGACGGTCGGATACGCAAAAACAAAGCCGGGCGTGCTAAACGTAGTCCCGGGCGAGGTTACCTTGGGCATCGATATAAGAGACATAGATGAAAACGATTTAAACGCGGTAGATGAAAATTTAAGGGAATTCGTAAATAGGCTTTCAAAAGAGTTGAAATTTAGTTACGAATTTAAAGAGCTTATACGAGATACTCCCGTAAAACTTAGCGAGGAGCTTATAAATCTACTGGAAAACGAAGCCAAAGAGCTAAAAATACAAACGATAAAACTTCCTAGCGGCGCGGGACACGACGCGATGAATATGCTAGGGCTTGCGCGATTTACGGGAATGCTGTTTATTCCTTGCAAAGACGGCGTTAGCCACAATATAAACGAAAGTATAAAATTCGAGCACGCCTTTAAAGCGACTGAAATTTTGGCAAATACAATGATAAAACTATCAAAAATTTAAGGAGCGGAATATGGATAAAATAGCAACGAAAGTTTTGGCTTTAAAAGACGAAACGGTAGCCGTTCGCCGCTTTTTTCACTCTCATCCGGAGACCGGATGGTTTACGTTTTTTACGACGGCGGTTATTGCCGAAAGGTTGTCGAATTTAGGCTACGACGTAAAGCTAGGACGCGCGGTAGTAAAGCCTGAGGCTAGGCAAGGATTGGGGACAAAAGAGGCGTGCGCTAAGGCGATAGAGCGGGCAAAGAATTTGTTGGATGCCGAGCAGGCTAAATTTTTAGACGCGATGGAAGACGGACTTACTGGGCTTACCGCGCAGATCGATACGGGTCGAGCGGGCAAACTAATCGCGTTTAGATTTGATATAGACGGCGTGGATGTTACCGAGAGCACGGATGAGGATCACAGACCTTTTAAAGAAGGATTTAGATCCGATATCGCAGGTATCACTCACGCGTGCGGTCACGACGGGCATATCACGATGGGCTTGGCGCTGGCAAAACTGATAAAGGAAAATTTAGACGATTTTAACGGCAAATTTAGATTTATATTCCAAACCGCCGAAGAGGGCACTAGAGGCGCAGTGGCGATGGAAGAAGCGGGTGTTACGCAAGGCGTGGATTATTTGCTGGGCGGGCATATCGGATTTGCGGCTAAGACTATGCGAGGCATTATTTGCGGCACTCAAAAACTGCTCGCCACTACCAAATTTGACGTAAATTTAAAGGGTATATCCGCTCATGCCGCCGGTGCTCCGCAAGAAGGAGCTAACGCGCTATTAGCTGCGGCGCAAATGGCGCTAAATATGCATGGTATCACTCGTCACGCCCACGGCGTTACGCGCATAAATGTGGGCGTTTTACGCGCGGGCGAAGGACGTAACGTCATAGCGCCAAACGGCTATCTAGCTTGCGAAACCAGAGGAGAAACGACCGAGCTTAACGAATTTATGAAATCAAAATGTATGGACATCGTAGAGGGCGTGGCTAAAATTTACGGCGTAGAATACTCTGTCGAAATTACAGGCGGTACGGCAGGCGGCGATAGCGACGAAACCACTAGCGAGCTTTATGAAAGCGCGGCGAAGGATTCGCCTTTTATCGATAACGATAAGATAGTAAAAGAGCTAAATTTCGGTGCGTGCGAGGACTTTGCACACTTTATGCAAGCGGTTCAAAATAGAGGCGGAAAAAGTGGGTATTTGATGATAGGAACTACGCTAGCCGCAGGGCACCATAACGCTAAATTCGATTTTGATGAAGATAGTTTGCTTGCCGGCATAGATGTATTTTTGCGTTGCGCTTACGCATTAAGCTCAAATAAATAAGGAGTAGATATGAAACAAGCCTTGTTAATCAGTGCTTCTAGCTATCAAGATACGGGTTATTTGAGGCACTGTAAGAACTGGGTTAAGGATTTCCTAGGCGATGCGGGTAAAGATGAAATTTTATTCGTTCCATATGCAGGTGTTAGGCGAAGCAACGAAGAATATGAACAAAAGGTTATTGATCGCCTCAAAAATAAAAATATAAAATCCATTCATCGCTACGAGGATAAAAAATCGGCGATAAAAAACGCGCGCTCCATAGCCGTAGGCGGCGGTAATACGTTTATGTTGCTACACTATCTTTACGCGCTTGATCTTATTGAGACTATTAAAGAAGCCGTAAATAACGGCACAAAATATTTCGGCTGGTCGGCGGGGGCAAATATCGCGGGCAAGACGATGATGACGACAAACGATATGCCTATCATCATGCCACGCTCGTTCGACGCGCTAAATTTATTCCCTTATCAGATAAATCCGCATTTTATCAGCGGTAAAATTTCAGGTCATAACGGTGAAAGTAGGGAGGAGCGCATAGAGGAGTTTTTGACAGCAAATAAAAACGACATCGTCTATGCCATGCCCGAAGGCAGTGCGTTTTTGATAAACGGGGACGTTTGCGAGGTCAAAGGGTTTGCGGACGTGCTTAAATTCGAGTACCAAAAAGAAATATCTAGTGTCAAAGTAGGCACTAAATTTAAAATTTAAAGGAAATTTTATGGAAACGTTTAGATTAATCCTTGCGATATTAGGAATCGTCGCGGTCATTGCGCTTTTGGTAATGAAAAAAGATACCAAGACCGTGCTTATCGGCGTGGGACTTATCTTATGCCTTATTTGTCTAAAACCACTAGATGGACTTAGCGCCTTTACGACGTATATGACGAAAGTAGGTCTTATAAAAGCGATATGCGCTAGTATGGGTTTTGCTTTTGTTATGAAATACACAGGCTGCGACAAGGCACTAGTAAATTTACTTACAAAGCCTTTGGGCAACATCGGTTTTTTGCTTATTCCGATAGTTGTAGCGCTTACGTATTTTATAAATATCGCCATACCTTCGGCGGCAGGTTGCTCGGCGGCGGTTGGAGCGACATTGATCCCGGTACTAATGGCGGCGGGTGTTAAGCCGGAAATGGCGGGTGCGTCAGTCTTCGCAGGAACCTTTGGTGCTGTGCTAAGCCCGGGATCGGCACATAACGTTTTCGTTACCGACATGGTCAAAGCGACAAATCCCGCCTATACGGTTCAAGACGTCATTAAAGTGCAGTTTTCCAGCGCCATTACCGCGCTAGTCATTGTCTTAATCGTCATTAGTATCACTGCGATAGTTTTAAGGGACTATACCAAAGGGGTTAATTATCTAGCACAAAGAGAGATCGATGGCGGCGGAGCCGGCGCAAGTGCAGCCGATAAAAATGGCAGCGAAAAGATAAATTTACTCCACGCTCTTATGCCGCTTGTGCCTTTGATAATTCTAGTTATCGGCGGAACCAGTCTAAATCAAGTCTCATTTCTTAAATGGACGAAAATGGGTGTTGCCGAAGCGATGCTTTTGGGCGCTATCGTAACTATCGTAGCTACTCTAACTAACCCGCAAAAAATTACCAAAGAGTTTTTTAACGGCATGGGTAGCGCATACGATCATCATTGCTGCGGGCGTATTCGTCGCGGGTCTTAAGGCTTGCGGAGCGATAGATTTCGTGATCGAATGGCTAAAAACGGATCAAAGCTACGTAAAATTCGGCGGAACCTTCGTGCCGTTTTTAATGGGCGTGGTTACCGGCTCGGGAGACGCCGCTGCTATGTCATTTAACACCGCAGTTACCGTGCATGCAAACGATTTGGGATTTGCGCAAGATAAACTAGGCATGGCGGTTGCCATAAGCGGAGCACTTGGAAGAAGTGCTTCTCCAATCGCCGGCGCTTGCATAGTTTGTGCGGGACTTGCGATGGTAAATCCGATCCAAATCGCCAAAAGAACGTTTTTGGGTATGTTTTTATCCGTATGCGCCATTGCGTTTTTTATTCTTTAAGGAGAAAAATATGGATATCGTGCAGAGGTTTTTAAATTACACTAAATTTAATACCACTACAAACAGGCAAAACGGCGCGGCGGGCATAATGCCGTCAAACCCAAAAGAGCTCGAACTGGCTAAATTTATAAAAGACGAGCTTGAAAGCTTGGGCATAAAAGATATAAGTCTAAGTGAAAAAGCCGTTTTGATCGCTAAAATTCCTTCAAATTTAGATAAAAAAAGCCCTAGCGTGGCGTTTTTCGCTCATTTAGATTCGAGCGCCGAGCAAAGAGCCGACACGAAAGCCAAAGTTGTATAATACGATGGCGG
>JAJQAF010000049.1 GCA_021203945.1 Campylobacter sp. | reverse complement strand
ATTCTCTCGTCGCTCGCTAATTTTATGTGTTCGCGGTTGATTTGCTCTAATTTTTTGACGTCAAATCTAGCCGGAGAACGTGAAATTTTAGTAATGTCAAACCACTTTATCGCGTCGTTTATCGTAAAAATTTCACTAGGCGTTTTATTGCCGAGCAAAATGAGGTAATTTGCGATCGCTTCAGGCAAAAAACCTTGCTCAAAAAGCCATTTTACGCTTGATTCGTTTTCACGCTTACTCATTTTTTTACCTTCGATATTTAAAAGTATCGGCAGGTGTGCGTAACCCATTTTACCGGTGTAGCCGAGCCCTTCGCGGATCAAATCTTGTTTTGGCGTGTTGCTTACGTGGTCTTCCCCGCGTATGACGAAAGTTACGCCCTCGAGCATATCGTCGACCGCGCAAGCGAAGTTATACGTAGGAGTTTTGTCCGTTCGCATTATCACAAAGCTATCGACCGCATCCGGCTCAAAGCTTAGTTCTCCTTTTATGGCGTCAGTAAAACTCATCGTGCTTTTTGGCTTTTTCATGCGTATTACAAACGGCTTTTCGCACGCAAGAACTTCCGAGTCGCTCATTTTTTCGCAAGTGCCGTCGTATCGATACGCTATGCCTTCGGCTTTAGCTTTTTGCTTTTTTATCTCAAGCTCTTCTTCGGTGCAAAAACAAGCAAAAGCTTTTTTGTCTATTAACAGTTTGGATGCGAGCTGTCGAAGAAATTTCAAATTTTCGCTTTGGATATAAATTTGCTTCGGGACAATGTCTAATTTGGCTAAAATTTCAAGTATATCTTTCTCTTTTCCCTCGATATTTCGTTCTTTGTCGGTATCCTCGATACGTAAAATAAAGCCGCTTTGGGTTTGAACCGAACAGATATAATTAAAAATAGCGGCGCGTAAATTTCCAATATGCATATCACCGGTCGGAGACGGGGCAAAACGATACATTTTTGTATTCCTTACATCAATTTAAAGCTTGAATTATAGCACTTTGTTGATAAATTTAAAGTTACGTAATTTTAAATTTTTATGAGCGGTAAAGTATTTTTTTAATAAAATTAGATGATTTTTAAAATTTAAAACAAGGAGAAAGCAATGAGTTTTATCAGCGAATTTAAAGAATTTGCAATGAAAGGAAATGTGCTTGATATGGCTGTGGGTGTCGTTATAGGAACGGCATTCGGCAAGATAGTAAGCTCATTAGTCGGCGACGTGATAATGCCGATAGTAGGCGTCGTAACCGGAGGCGTAAATTTTACCGACCTTAAAATCACGTTAAAAGATGCGGTCGAGGCATCGCCTGCGGTAACTATAAATTATGGAAATTTCATACAAACCACTGTTGATTTTATAATTATCGCGTTTTGCATATTTTGCGTAATTAAAGCTATAAATTCTCTAAAAAGGAAACCGCAAGAGACCGCTCCCGCAGAGCCTGAAGCGCCGGCTGCCGATATAGTGCTATTAACCGAGATTAGAGATTTGCTTAAAAAATAATTTTAAATTTCAACGGACTTCGATCTTTTGAAATTTATTAAAATTTTATTTAAATTTTGAGGTTTAACGAAGATGATAAGACAAATACCTTTCTTTAAATGCTTAAGCGACGATGAAATAAAACGACTTGAAGCCATAACGATCGCTAAAAAATATAAGAAGGGCGAGTTTTTATTTATGGAAGGAGAAGAGCCGAAATGGCTTATTTTTCTGCTTTCAGGCTCCGTTAAACTTTATAAAACTACATCAAACGGCAAGGAAATTTTTCTGCATCAGCTTGCACCTATGAATTTTGTAGCCGAAGTAGTAAATTTTGAAAATATCGCATATCCCGCAAGTGCCGTTTTTACTATATCGGGCGAAGTTTTAAAGATAAATTACGAAAAATTTTCCACTCAATTTTTAAGCAATCCTAAAATTTGCATGAACCTTATAAAATCAATGTCCGAAAAGCTGAGAATCACGAGCAATTTACTTCATCAAGAGCTTGTTTTGAACTCGGAAGCAAAGGTTGCAAAATTTATACTTATGCACGAAGATTTATTTAATAGTTTAAAACATACGAAAATTTCATCGATTTTAAACATAACTCCGGAAACATTCTCAAGAATTTTAAATAAATTTAAAACGTCAAATTTTATTAAACTAGATGAAAAGAACCAAATAATCGATAAAAATATCGATGAACTAACTCAAATCTTTTCATATTGAAAATTAATATCAAGTAAATATTAATTGATTTACATCAAGATTTCTTTATATAAATCCTGATATTATGCATTTAAATTTTATTTTGTTTTATTCAAAGTCGATAAAATTAGGAGGAAAATTTGGCGAACATTAAAAAGAAATTTTTTGTGTGGTCGTCTGTTATCATAGGACTTGTCGTCGGACTTGTCGCTTCGATGGGTATAGCTGATGTCTTGCATGCTACGGGAAGCGGCTTTATATGCACGATATGCCATACGATGGATCCTATGAATGCAGCATACCATGAGGACGTTCACGGGGGCAAAAATAAACTCGGCATAAAAGCCGAATGTTCGGCCTGTCACCTTGACCATACGAGCGCATATACGTATGTCCTTACAAAGCTAAAAGTATCTATCAACGACGGATATAAGACGTTTTTTACGGATACCGATAAGATTGATTGGCGTAAGAAAAGAGAACACGCTTCACACTTTGTATATGACAGCGGCTGTTTAACCTGTCACTCGAATTTAAAAGAGGTTATCCAATCCGGAAAATCATTCTTACCCCATAGAGATTATTTCGTGTTAGGCAACCCGAATAAAAAATCATGCGTTGATTGCCACAATAACGTCGGTCATAAAAATTTAGGTTTTTATATCGATAAATTTGAAACAATGAAAAATCAAGAAAATAATAAAACCAAATAAGGAGGAAAGATGTTTAAAAAAGTCGCTATATTATTAGCCTGTCTAGTATCTTTTGGCTTTGCCGCCGGTGCAGATGACAATAATACGCAAGCGGTCAAGCTTAATGTGGTAAAAAACATTAAAGTTGCCCACAAGATGTCCGATTTGTCAAAAAGTTGCGTCGAGTGTCACGCCGAAAAAACGCCCGGTATCGTTGCGGATTGGAAAAACAGTCGTCACGCACACGTAGGCGTAAGCTGTATGGATTGCCATGCCGTAAATGCGGATAACCCGATGGCTTCCGTAAAAGTGCATCCGAAAGATTCTAACAATCACGTTTCTATGCTGGTTAGCCCGAAAACTTGCGCTAAATGCCATGAAAACGAAGTTACCGAATTCTTACAAAGCGGTCACGCAAGAGGCGGTATGCAAATGTATGCTAACCCTGCAATGGTAAAACTTATGTATCACTATGAGGGCGCGGATCATCCTGATTTTAAAATGGCTCCGGATACAACCGGTTGTACGCAATGCCACGGCAGTGTTATAAAACTTGACGCCGATAGAAAACCTACAAAAGAGACATGGCCTAGCTACGGTATAGCTCCGGTATATCCTGACGGCGGCGTAGGTAACTGCAAATCTTGCCACAGCACGCATACGTTCAAAATTTCTGAAGCTAGAAAACCTGCGGCTTGCGCATCTTGCCACCTTGGACCTGATCATCCTGATATTGAGATATTCAATAACTCAATGCATGGTCACGTATTTAACTCGGAAGGAAATACATGGAACTACGATAGCGCTCCTGATACTTGGGACGTGCCGGACTTTAGAGCGCCGACTTGCGCTACGTGCCATATGAGCGGCGTAGGCGAAACCACTACAACGCACAATGTTTCAAAACGTCTAAAATGGAATCTTTGGGCTCCAAGAAGCGAGTTAAGAACGGCAGGTTACGATCAAGCTTATAACGAATATACAAAAACGGGCAAGCTAAATACGGGAACGCCTCTTGCGGGTCACCCTGCTGGTCCTGATGCTGCTCGTGCGGAGATGAAGCTTGTATGTAAAGTTTGCCATACGACGACTCATACAAACAATTTCTTTGAAATGGGCGATAAACAAGTTCAACTTTATAACTTCTACTGGGATGAGGCCAAGAAGATGGGCGATGATTTGAAAGCTAAGAAGTTATTGCTTGATGATATGTGGGAAGATGAGTTCCAGGACATAATGTATCATATGTGGCACCATGAGGGCCGCCGTATGAGACAAGGCGCGTTAATGGGCGGACCTGACTACTCACACTGGCACGGAGTATTTGAAGTTAAAAACGATATCAGAAAACTTCGCAAAATATATAAAGAGAGAATTGAAAGCGGCAAAGTTCATTAATCTCTTATCCTAAAGAGGCAGGTAAATCCTGTCTCTTCTATCCTCTAACCCTTTATTTTATATAAAACAATATAATCAGCCTAAATTTTAAAGGAAATCTTGGGGGCTGTTAATAATCATAATCGGCGCTTTTATATTTGCAGTTTTGACAAACTTTTATTCATACAAGCGATTTATTAAAAAAATAGCGTTTTTGCAACCGTATTTGAATCATATTCGCCGTTTTTTGTATTTTATGTCCATAGCGGAATTTGTCTTTGTTTTGCAAATTAGATTTAGTTTTTTAAGCATTGAGTTATACCTTATAGCCGGTACGTTAATAGGATTTTCGCTATTTTTATTTGCCGTTAGCGTAAGCTATGATATTTTAAGGAGCATATTTAAAAGGAGCAAATTTAACTCGCATCGTCGTAAATTTATAAAATTTTGCTTTGACGTTACGTTTCTAATCCTTCTTTTTTCATATTTTTTTAAAGGAATGTTCAATGCTTTAACGCCGCCTAAAATTCGTCAAGTCGATATAAAAATTAAAAATCTAGGCTCGCCTTTAAAAATAGCTATGATTACTGACGTTCATATCGGGGAATTTTTACAAAAGGAATTTTTAGCCGCGCTTGTTTATCAAATCAATAACGTAAAGCCTGATATAGTAGAAATCGTAGGCGATATGTAAGATTTTGGCGCGGCTAAGAT
>JAJQAF010000193.1 GCA_021203945.1 Campylobacter sp. | reverse complement strand
ATATTTATACCGAGCCATTTCATAAATTCAAGCGTTTTTTGACTTCCGCAGGGCGTAAGCGTAAAAATTATCGGATGTTTTTTGATATCTAGTTTAGCGTAGTCATCAATAAATTTCTTTGCGTTTTCCAGGTTATAAACGGCTTGAGTTATAAAAAATTCACAACCCTTTTCGCTTTTGTGAGCTACTTTTAAATGCTCGTCAAGCTTATTCGCATGGCGTTCGGGTATGCAAATGCCTCCAAGCGTAATGTTCGGCGCAAATTTTTCTTTGATGGCATAGGCGTCGTCAAGTTTTATTTTGACGTCTTGAAATTTTGAGCTGGCGCCGACGAAAACGGATATAAAACCGTCCGACTTACGGCTTAGAAATTCTTTAAAATTTACTTCATCATATTTACCGACCGCTTTATATACGATAGCGGCAAAATGCTTTTTTAAGTAATTTTCATAGTAAAAATCAGAGTCGATCGTCTTAATAAACTCAAACGGACGAGCCTCTTGCGTGCGGCTTGACTCGTCTTGTAAATCATAAAGCACGATACCGTCTATGCCAAGACCTTCTAATCTGGTTACTTGTTTAGACGCGATACGTTTGAAGTCCTCGTCCGTTAAATTTTCTTTCGGCGGCGTTAGTCCGTATAATAAAATTCCAGCATGATTATTTTTTATTTTATCGATTAACAAAAGTGCCTCTTTAAATTCACAAAATTTTAGTTAGGATTATATCAAAAATTTATAATCTAAAATTCTCTATTTCCACATACTATACCGCTCAAGCCACTCTCAAAAGTCGTCATATAATTTCTATCTTTATTCGTATAACTTAAATTTAGTATAGCTCGAAAATTCTACGTGATTTTACTATTCGCAAATTAGAAATTCCCGTTAAAGAATGGTTGGATTACGGCGAGCCTAAATTTTAAAAACAAATAATAAAATCATTTCTTCCGTCTTTGTATTCGTATTTTAATTTATGCTTATGCTTTGCAAAAATTTGATTTGCTATGTAAAGACCCAGTCCCAGTCCGGAGCCTGCGAGTTCGGTTTTTCTATTAAACGCCTTACTAAAATCAAGTCTGTTATCTTCGAGCCTATCTCCCGCACTGCTTACGCAAAGTTTCGTTTTATCCACCCTTACGATAACCTCATCGGGGGAATACTTCAACGCGTTGTCTATTAAATTTTTAACCGCCGTCGCATAAAGCTCAAAATCCACATTTATTACGCTTATCTCATCATCGGTATCGATTACTATGCGATTGGTATCTTTTAGCAGTAGCAGATCCACGGCGTGATCGATTATATCTATGACGCGATGTTCATTCTTTTTTAAATCCCATTCGTTTGACACGAGTTTTTCCACCTTGACCACTTCGCCTAGCATAACTTCAAGCCTTGTGAATATCAAATTTAACTGATTTTTAAATTTATCGTCTTTTAGTAGTTCGCTAACGACATCCGCCATTATTTTACCTTTCATTATCGGATTACGAAATTCATGCAAAATATTACGTAAAAATAGCGTTCTAGCCTCTCTTATCGCATTTATCTTTTTTATGGTCGTATTAAACTCATATGCAATCTGTCCTATCTCGTCGTTCGCTTCTATCTTAATCATTTTAAAGTTATCTTTTTCGCCTGCTTTTCTAATCATATTTTTTAAATTTCTAAGCCTCAAAAGTTTGCGTAAAACGACTATAAAAAATACGATTATGACGCTATTTATCGTCAAACAAAGTATCCAAAAGCCTTGCAAAGAAATCTCTTGTAAATTTTCTAAAACAGGGAAATTTTCCAGCGTGATATTTCCGTCGGCTACATCAGGATTTATACCGGCAACCGTCATTATCCGCATAAAATACTCTTTTGGCTGCATCGGATTTCGCGGGATAAAGTAAAATTTACCGTCGTATAAAATCATATCGCAATATGAATCTTTAAGTATTTTCTTACCTTCGTTTCTTATCTTGGTTTTATCTATGTCGCTATTTTTCAAACCGATATTTAAAAGCTCTTGCGTGATATTGACGTCGGTTTGCTCCCTGATTCGCATTCCGAGCATAAAACGCTGAAAGGTAAGGTATTCGGCGGTGCTTTCTTGTCTTTTATATTCTTGATAAAACGAGAAATTTATAATGCCGAGCGTGATCACAAAAAAGACGGAAATGAGCCTAACGATCGGTAGATTGCGCATTTATAAATTTATACCCTATGCCACGCACGGGATGGATAAAGCGTGGATTTTTGGGATCGTCGCCGATCTTTTGACGCAGTCTGCCGATAGCCACGTCGATACTTTTTAGCCCGCTTTGAAATTTCGACGAACCCATATTTACCAGTATATCCTCTCTTGAGACTACAAGACCTTCTTTTTCAAAAAAATAGGCGAAAATATCGAACTCAGCCTTCGTTAGCACGATTTTTTCGCCGTTTTTACTTACCATATGCCTTTGCCTATCTATCTCAAATGTAGAGGAACCAAGCTTGGTTTGTATCCCGCGACGAAGAATTGCGCGAAGTCTGAAAACAAGCTCTATGGGTTCATACGGCTTTGCTATATAATCGTCCGCACCCAGCTCAAAACCCTTTATCTTATCTAGCGTCTCGGAGCGTGCCGAGCTAATAATAACAGGAAGGCTCGGATAGCTTTGTCTCACCAACCTGCATACGTCAAAGCCGTCCATATCGGGCAACGATAGATCAAGCACAAGCGCATCGTATGTGCTTTTTTCGTTTAATTTCTTAAGCCCCTCAAGCGGATTTGTCGCTATCGTCGTGCTTATGTCGCTTTTTGCCAACATATGTTTTAAAAGCTCGGCAAGGTCTATATCGTCTTCTATCAATAAAATTTCTATCATGACGCTATTATACCGAAATTTAAAATCGTCGATTTTAAATTTCTTACACAATTTTAAACGCCGCACGACGAAATGATTTTAATAGTAAAATTTTAAGCGTTTTTGATTGACAAAATGTAAATTTTATTATACAATTGCGAGAAATGAAAAAGAGTGTGAATGTTTGAAATAATAGTAAATGACGAAACAAAAGAGTTTGTTAATAGCCTGGAGACGAAACTGAGAGCGGCAACCTATTCCCAATTAGAAATTTTAAAACAAAAAGGTAATGAATTAAGACCGCCGTATTCGGCTTCTTTGGGAATTGGGAAAAGGATTATTTGAACTAAGAGTTAAGGGCAATGACGGCATAGTAAGATTATTTTATGTTTTTCAAAAAGATAAGAAAATTTATATTTTACACGGATTTGTCAAGAAAACGCAAAAAACACCGAAAAAAGAGCTTGAAATAGCTTACACTAGAATGAAAGGAATAAAATAATGCAAGGCTATACAAAATTTGACGATATGTTACAAGAACAGATGCAAGACCCTGAGTTTCGTGCGGAATATGAGGCTTTAAAACCTTGGAGGGAACTTCAAATTCAGCTCATTGAAGCTAGGCATAAAGCAAAGCTGACCCAAGAACAACTCGCACAAAAACTAGGTATAAACCGCCCGAATTTGGCTAAATTTGAGACAAAGCTAGAAAATCCTACGTTTGAAAGCCTTGTAAATTACGCTCGTGCGGTCGGACTTAAAAAGCTGGTTATCTCGTTATAAAATAAAGCTTGCGTAAAAATCGAGTCGCGTTCAGTCTAAATTTATCACAAACTTGCGTGTAGGCGCTGCAGTCCGTTCCGTGAGTTTTAAGGCATTTATTAATATATTTAAACGTCTCATCAAAGATATTAACGCTCCAAGCAGACAAAATTTACCGCATAAGTAGCGAAAGTTTTAGCCGAGCCGAAGAAAATTTAAAGCCTGATAAGATACTTTCTCTATCGGTAAATTTATCGCATATTATATTAAATTAAAATTTTAAAATTAAGAATATTTTTAAGATTGTTACCGAAATCTTACCGTTTTTTTGCGCCGCGTATGTTATTATTTTACTATAAATTTACAAAGGAAAGGTCATGAGAAGTAAATATAACTCGACGTTTAAAAGCGCACTCGTTATAGATATGTTGCAGAACAATAGAACTATCGGCGAAACATCGGCTATATATCAAGTTAGCAAAATTAGCGTTTGCAGATGGAAAAAAAGACTACTTCAAAGCGCGACCTTGATATTTGATACGCAAAAGAGTATCAATTCATTGCAAAATCACGCAAATAAAACCTGTAAAAGCACGAGACTTTTATCGATATTCGGCGCAAATTTCAGTAATTACTTTTCCGCGATCGGTTTATAAGTTTTCTTTTGCGGTTTGCGGCAACGCATTTTGCTCGGCTAGTAAATTCATCAGTTTATTAACTTTATTTATGCCGATTTTATATCCGTCTTCTATCAATTTTTTATGTATAGCCCTATAACCTTTGGACTTTTGACTTACGTAAATTTCACAAATTTTTTGTTTGATAAGCTCGTCTTTATCATCCGTAACTTTTGATTTATAATATAAAGAAGGTCTGTTAAGATCAATAATCTTGCATTGCTGCGCGATAGAAAGTTCGCTTGAATCGTCTATCATCCGCCTTTTTGCGTCAATGTCAAGCTCTTTTAACTTTTGCGCCGTCTCTTGTATCTCTCGCTCAAGCTTTTGCGTAAGCTTTTCCATCTTAGCGTTTTGCTTTTTCAAATTTTTAATCTCTTGTGCCGTTTTTGGCGCAAATGCTAAATGCGCGTTAGCCAAAAACTGTTCCTTCCAATTTTGTATATTTTTTACGGACGTTCCATACTTGCTCGCAAGCTTTTTAATGTCGTCTTTTGCGGCAAATAGCTCTAAGACGATTTGCATTTTAAGTTCTTCCGATAACGTATTTTTTTGCTTTATCATCTATTCTCTCCGTATTTTTAAATTTTTTGCATATTATCTAAATTTCGTTAAAAAATAAAGATAAAGCTAAAAAATTTTGATTTTTTATGAATAAAAATATATAAAAAATAGTCTTGACAAAATGTGGAAATATT
>JAJQAF010000043.1 GCA_021203945.1 Campylobacter sp. | reverse complement strand
TTGCAAGCTCTTAAGCGGCGACATTCAAAAGCACCATACCCTTGGTCAGATTTAGATCCTTAAGCTTCTCCGTATAGTCTAAGGCGTCTTGATATTTGCGCTCTTTTACGTTCAATTCGACTTGGCTTATTAACGCCTTTTTGCCTATCTCGGAGCCCTCGTATTTTTGCATAAGATCCGCATAGTGTTCGTGTAGTTTGGTTGAATTATCCTCTTTTAGCTCAAAAAACAGTCCGTCAAGCGCACGCGTAACCTCATCGATATATTCGCCGTATTTAAATTCGTTTTCGTAGCGTTTTAGATATTCGTAAGCCTTTTGAGTATCTTTTGCGGCGGCTAAATTTATACCGACGTTTTTTAGCGCAACTTCATAAAATTCGCTTATTTTTTCGCCGTTATTTACTATGATTTCATAAATTTTAGCCGCAACGTCGGGCATATTTTTATCCGCGAAAATTTTAGCTAAATCTATAGCCCGCCGCGGGTTATTCATAAAAAATTTCTCATTTGCGTTTAAAATTTTAATGATAAAATTTTTAGCCTCAATAAATTTTTCTTTATCGATATTGGCATCTACGAGCGCAAGCGCGGCACGACTGGCGACATCTACGTCGCCCGTATCGTAAAGAACGCTTTCGTAAGTTTGCATCGCCTCTTTTTTCTGACCGAAATTATAAAGATAATCGGCATAATCAAGCATTCCGAGCTTTGTAAATTTAGATCTTTCGTGTTCCGCCGTAAGAATATCCAGCATATATTTTGCGTCGCTGGCTATGCCGTCTTTTAGGTAGGCGCGCGCGATGATATAAAGCACCTCAGGATAGTTCTCATCCGACGGAAATTTTCGTATCCACTCCCTGCTTTCGGCAACTAACGTGCTTGGCGCGATATTTTCAAACTCGTCGGAATGTTCGAAAATTTTATTAAGCGCTCTTAAGCGGTAAAGTAAAAATTCGCTCGCAAATAGGCTTTGCGGATGGCGTTGCATCGCAATTTGCGAATCATGCACCACGTTTTCATACGAGCCGTTTTCATAGGCTTTTTTTATGTTTATATAAAGGTCGATGTCGTTGCTATCCATACGCTCAATCGGCGCCTTATTGAGATCTAACGCTCCGATACTAGGATAGAGCATATCACCGAAATAGGGGGCAAAATTTAGCCCGTTTGGTTTGGTTTTGTCGAATTCTCTTAAATTCGTATCGATAATGATACTAAAATGCTTTGAGATAGTGCCGTTTGAGTTATAAACTTTGCCGCCGTTAAATAGCTCTATCGGGATATTTAACAAGCGAGAATTCGCCTTTGGCATAACGATGATAAAAAGTTTGCCGTCTTGTTTTTTGTATTTTATGTCCATTAACGGAAGCACTGTATCTTCTATATGGGGCAAAATTCCGTCGTCAAGCATACAAACGTAGCGCTTGGTGTCGTAGGCTAAAATTTGCTCTACGCATTCGAATTCCTTATCGTCGCTTAATTGTAAGACGCTATAAGGCTTGCCCTTTTCGGCTCCGCTGTTTAGACTGAGGTTGAAAGCTAGCAAAAATATCGGAAAAAATAAAAATAAAAGGGCTTTTTTCATTCCGATATTATAGCTAAGTTTTGCATTTTTTAAAATCCTGCGGCAGAAACGAAATAACCGATGTATTCTAAAACGGATTGAGAAAATAAAAATGCGAAAATCGTTCCGATAACGGCTATGCCGACGATCACTTTAAGCGCCATTGAGACGTTTGCGATATATAAATTTTTATCCGTTACTATAGGTTCTTTCAAAAACATAAAGACGATGAGCTTTAAATAATAATATATCGCGACTGCGGAATTTAGCATAACTACGCTCGCAAGGACGACGTAGCCCGAGTTTATGAGCGATGATAGCAAAAACATCTTGCCCCAAAATACGCTAAACGGCGGAATGCCCGCGAGCGCTACCATAAAAATCCCCATTATCACGGCGTAACTAGGTAAAATTTTAATAAGCCCGGCAAATTTTTCAAACGGATGTTTAAATCTCTTGTCCCAGCAGACTTTATCGTCGCATCTTGCGACCCAAAGCATGGCAAACGCGCCCAGATTTGCGAATACGAACATTATCCAATAGAAAAATAGTGCGATATTTGCGTGCGTATCACCTACTACAAGTGCGCAAAGTATAACGCCCGCGTGGGCTATCGAGCTAAAAGCAAGCATACGTTTAACGTCTTTTTGCACTAGAGCCATTATATTTGCCAAGCTCATCGTAGCTACCGCGACTACGTAAAGCATATCTTGCACCCAAAGCATTCCCGAAGCGCTAAGCATCTCAAAAAAACGTAACGCCACGATAAAACCCGCTACTTTAGGCACTATCGACATATAGCCCGCTAGCGGAGCGTTTGATCCCTCATATACGTCGGGCACCCACGTGTGAAACGGGATAAGAGATAGCTTAAAACCGATAGCCGAAGCGATAAATACGCATCCTATAAGGGTTATAAGGCTTTGTTGGAGGTTAAAATTTTTAATCGCGACCCCGATTTGCAGCAAATCGACCGATCCGCCGGCCAAATAAAACATCGCGACGCCAAAGGCGAAAAATCCTGCCGAAAGCGAGCCCATCGTGAAATATTTTATCGCCGCTTCCACGCTTTTAGCCTTGTTGTGAAGTGCGATTAGCGTATAGAGCGCGAGCGAGCTAGTTTCAAGCCCGATAAAGATAATAAGCATATTATTTGAGCTCACCATAAACTCAAAGCCGGCTATCATAAATAAAAATAGCGCATAATATTCGGCGATAGTGTATTCAAAATACTCTTTAGTGCTTAACGCAAGCGGTATAAAAAGCGCCGAGGCTATCAGGATAATGAGCTGCGATATGAGCGAAATTCCATCTACGAGCAACATATCAAAAAAGCTTGAACTAAGTCCGCGAAAATCAAGCACAAGCCCTAAATTTACGAATATCGCGATAATGCAAAATACGGAATAAAAGCTGCGAGACAGATCTTTTTTTATGACGCCTACGCATAAAATAAATAGTGCAAAGATTATCATGCTAAGCATGGGCGCGATTGAAGGGAGCGAGAGCTGATCTAAATTTAATTGCGCCATCTCATTCATTTTTCGCTCCTTTTGTCAAAATCGGCTTGGAAATTTTGGCTTTATTCGCCTCAATCGTAACTCGTTTTTGCATTTTGGCTATGATATTTTGGCTGCCTGCGTCAATCGGCTTTAGCATAAAATTCGGACAAACACCAAGCGCTATAACCAATAAACAAAGCGGAACGAGAGTGATAATCTCTTTAAAATTTAGATCCTTCAGAGCTAAATTTCGCTTGTTTTCGCATTCGCCGAAAAATACCTTGCGATAAAGACTAAGCATATAAACCGCACCCGCTATGATGCCTATGCCGCCCAAAAACGCAAAAATTTTATTCGTTTGAAAAATCCCCGCCAAGCTTAAAAATTCTCCCACAAAGCCGCTAGTTAAAGGCAATCCTATGCTACCTAATAAAATCACGCCGAATATTAGCGCAAAACGAGGCATAACCCGCGCCAATCCGCCGAATTCGGCTATTGCTTTGGTATGACGCCTGTCGTATATCATGCCTACTAATAAAAATAGCGCGCCGCTAACGATACCGTGGCTTATCATAGAAAACGCCGCGCCGCTAACGCCGATAGAATTTAGCGAGAAAATCCCAAGTATTATAACTCCCATGTGCGAGATCGAGCTATATGCGATCACCTGCTTCATATCCTCTTGCGCGTATGCGATTAGAGCGGTATATACGACCATTATAACGGCTAGCACGCAAATTACGCCGTAAAGCTCTATGCTAGCGTCGGGGAAAAGCGGCAGACAAAATCTTACAAAACCGTAAGTTCCCATTTTTAAAAGCACCGCCGCAAGCAAAACCGAACCTACTGTCGGGGCTTGCCCGTGTGCATAAGGAAGCCATGTATGAAACGGAAACATCGGCGTTTTGACGGCAAACGCAAACGCAAACGCCGCAAATAGCCACATCTGCATCTGCCTTGAAATTCCTACGTTATACCAGTCTAGCACGCTAAAGCTCCACGCGCCGCTCGCTTTAAAATTTAAATACGCCGTAAATACTATGCCTACTAGCATAAAAACCGAGCCGAAGAAGGTATAAATGAAAAATTTTACCGCTGCGTAGATCCTTTTTCCGCTACCCCAAGCGCCTATGATATAAAGCATAGGAAGCAAACTAAGCTCCCAAAACAGATAAAATATCGCCATATCAAGGCTCGCAAAGACACCCATCATAGTCGTTTCTAAAAACAGAATGCTGATTACGAGGTGCTTGACGTTTTCTTTGATATTAAGCGCAAATAGCGAGACTAGGCTCATAAACGCACTCATCACGATAAGGCTTAGCGAAATACCGTCTACACCGACAAAGTAGCTTATGCCAAGCGTAGGCAGTAGTGAAATTTGATTTGTTAATTCAAACTCGTATGCGCTAAAATCAACCCTAAACCACGCAAATATCGTGAGTATAAATTCTATAAAAGCTATGCTAACGCCGTAAAATTTTACACTTCGCTCCTCTATCAAAAAGCCTAACGTCGCGCCGATTATCGGAAAAAATATAATAAGCGTCAGCATTACGCGCCTCCGGCTAGTAAAAATATAAAGCTTAAAAGTATCGCAAAACCCGTTACCATAAGGCGTAGCATACGCGAAAGATCGCCGCTTTGCATTTTATCCGCGTTAAAGGCGAATGCGTTTATGAGATTTGATACGCCGTCAATGCTTTTATCTATGACGGCTTCGTCTGTTTTGCGGCAAAGCTTAGCTAGATTAGCGTAATTTGCAATAATAGCTTTATCGTAAAATTGCGGTATAAAATAACTATTTTTTAAAATTTTATAAAATTTTAGCTCGCTTAGGCTCTCTTTAAAAATTTTCTTTTTATAGGCATATATCGCAAACAGCGTGCTAAGAGCGATTAGCGCTAAAG
>JAJQAF010000057.1 GCA_021203945.1 Campylobacter sp. | reverse complement strand
CGTTATATATTTAATGAGGAAGCTATGAGGGGAAAATGTTAGTTAAGTCGTTTGATATTCGGAGTGCTGCTGCTTGAGCTTACTTATTTGGAGATGAAAAAGAGTAAGAGAATAAAATTTTTAACAAGAAGCATCACGTCAAATAGCGATTTATACGATGCATTTACAAAGAGAGAAAACGCAACTTCCATTTTGGAAAATCAAGATAAATTTCTTTTATTTATCAAGAAATTTGATGAAAATATAGTCTTAAAAATCATCTCTTTTGTTTTGGTGTTTTTTACGGTTTATTTGTTTGTCAATATTTCGGATATAGAAATTGAGTCTGAAAATTTAGCGATACTGGCTATATGTATTTTGATTTTTTTCATCGTCGCTCCGGGCATAGTGCGTAGAGTCGTCGTTGAAAATCGTATAAGAAATATCAGTGTAAATATACCGATATTTGTTGATTTGCTTGCCGTTTGCGTGCAAGCGGGTATGGATACTCAAGCTGCGATCGCATTTTTACAGGACAGTATTTCGGAGACAAACAAAGACTTCGCTCCGTTTTTAAACAGACTGCTTTTAAAGAGCGAGGTTAGCGGAATGGATGAAGCGTTGCTTGATTTATCAAGAGAAATTCCAAGCGTAGAAGTATCTATGATGTGTACCACTTTAAGGCAGAGTTTAAAATACGGAAGTGCTATTTACGAGAGCTTGACCTCTCTTTCTATGGAGATTAGAGAGCTTGAGCTTTTAAGGACGGAGGAAGCCATAGGGCAGCTATCCGCCAAAATGAGCGTTCCGCTTATTTTATTTTTTATGTTTCCCGTGATTATTATTATTGCGGCACCGGGCGTTATGAAAATTTTAGGAGGATTTTAATGAAATTTAGTTTATTGGTTTTGATTGCGTTGTTGTTTGGCGGTTGTGTTATTAAACCTACGACCTCTTCAATGTTTGAAAGCGACATCCAAAGAGAGCAGCTTTTAAGGATTTCAAAAAATTATGAGGGCTTGATAAGCGAGCTAAGACAAAAGGTAAATGATAAAAATTTAGTAGAGGATAGGATAAAGCTAGCCGGTTTATATCTTGAGATAAATGATATAAACAATGCAAACTACTATATAGAGCCTGCTTTAAGCAGTAAAAATGCGGCGGCATTTTTGACAAAAGGTGCTATTTTGGAGCGTGAAAACAAGCTGGACGAGGCTTTAACGTTTTTAGAAAACGGGCTTTTACTTGATCCCAAATCCGCTGATATTTGGAATTTAAAAGGGATAATCTATTCTAAACAAAAAGAGTATCAAAATGCCAAAATGAGCTTTCATAAAGCAAAAGAGCTTTTTGGAAACGAGCATAAGATTGATGCGAATTTAGGTATTTTGGAGCTTATTCAAGGAAATTATAGCGCCTCTTTGAGCTATTTTAAACCGCTATATTTGCGTGAATATAAGGACAACCATTTCTTAAACGCATTTGTTTATAGTCTGGTAAAAAACGGGGAAAAAGAGCTTGCAAGGCAGATTGCGCGCGAGGAGGGAATTTCAGATGATTTTACGATCATAGAAAATGCCGCCTTAAACTCAAGACTATATCAAGCAAATAGCGATGAAAACAAAATTCAAAAATAATCAAAAAGGCGTAGTCGCTTTGGAAGTGGCTATGCTATTTTTGCCGTTTTTTTTGCTTATCGCCGTGATTATCGAGGGGCTGATACTGCTTTATAAAATATCCGCGATAGATTATATCGTTGATAACGTCGCAAAGGAAAACGCGACTATAACAAGCGGTTTTACCTCTAATTTTAAAGAAAATTTAGAAAAAAGAGCCGATGATTTTAATATTAAGATCAATGACGAAACAAGCGAGATTAGTATAGGTTTTTGCAAGAGCGTAAAAGAGCTTGCTGATGATGTATGCGGAGCCGATGAAACCAATGGTTTTGTGATAGCCAAATATACCGTAAAATATAAAATAGAGCCTATTTTTATCTCTTTGCGAACGATAGGGCTGGTCTCAAAAGACGAACTTATCATCTCAAATGCGGTCTATGCAAGAGAGGTTAAAAGCAACCAATGATAAATTTAGCAAAAAATGAAAACGGATCGGTTATGATTGAGAGTGCCATTGTTTTTGGCTTTTTAAGCCTTGTCATAGCGATCGTATTTAACGTCGCTATGAGCTTTTCAAACAAATCAAGGCTTGAATACATAAGCTATCATTTGGCGTCTTTGGTTAGAGAAAGTTCGCTTTATGCAAATCGTATTTTTACTAGCGAGGATAGTGAAAATATCTTTAGGATAGCCGAAAAACTAACTGAAGATTTTATCAAAGATAGCGAAAATTTAGGCATAAGAATTGAATTTTACAATTATTCCGAAGACGGAGAAGAAAATAAAGAGACTTTTTTAAAGGGTGTGTGCGAAAGTGACGAGAAGATAGCCTTAAGCGACTATATAGGCGAGACCGAAAACTCTTTAGTCGCCGTAACTCTTTGTCTAAATAACCAAACAAGATTCGCCGATGTCTATAGGCTTTTTCAAAATAACAGTTCAAGCGTAGCGGCTAAAAGCCTAGTGGTGCAGAGATGATTCAAAGGATAAATGATGTTTAGTAAATTTAAAAAGGATGAAAAAGGCGCAATAGCTATGATGTTTGTCGTTGCGGTTCCGTTTGTAATGGCAACTACCTATTTTGCCTTTGACGGAGCGAATTTGTTTTCAACGCAGACAAAGCTGGATAACGCCATAAGAGAGTATTCGCTAATAAGCGTTGAGCTTAGCGATGAAGCTGAGCGGGCAAAGATAGCAAGAACTTTTAGGGATTTTTATATCCCGGGTCAAGATTTTCAAGATATTACTTCGCAAAATACCGAAGATCAAGACTCCTCTTCGTTAAAATCAAGCAGCTCCTTCAGAGTGGCCAGCTTTTTTAAATCAAACGAAGTTAGAACCTTGCAAGCTAATAGAGGTCTGAAGGTAAAAGAAACGATCAATACGCAAGAGGGCAAAAATAACGACAATACCGATTTTACCTTTGTCATAGATACTTCGCCGTCCATGATAAACGATAGAACGGAGTATATGCCTAATAGACAAGGGCTTATGAAAGCGGATGGTTTGGACAAACTCTGCACTCCGGGCGCAAAGCATTACGATCAGGAGTTTTGTAGCGAGCTAACTACGATGAAAGACGGTAACCTAGAGCAACTTCAAGCCGTTATAGCTATCGCCAGAAAAGTTTTAAGAGACGTTAAAAAACAAAAGCCTAAAAACGTCTATTATTCCGTAGTTCCTTACAATGTCGGATCTCAGGTTAAAAAGAAATTTACTTATAAAACCAAAGACGGGGTTAAACAGGCGGAGGGGCTTTATTATACTCTTCCCGTAACGTTTAAGAGCTGGTATGCTTTAGAAGCCAATAAAGATTATAACGGATACGATAAATACTCCGGCACCTTTTATATTAATAATATAGGATTATCAAAGGGCGAGGACGCATCCGAGCCGCTTAAAGACGGTTGCACTATTTATAATACCTTTAATTATGACTACTTTTTTGCAAAGTCCGAATCTAGCGATTTAAAAGATCTTCTTTATTGTGAAGTTGAAAAAGATTCAACTGGTAAATTGAAATATCCGGAGGCAGACGATCTAAATAGACCGACTAATTTAACAAAAAGAGATTATTCAAATAATTTCGGCGAGATAGATAACGCAAAAAGCCTACTAAGGGTCTTTGTGGGTTCAGGCAATCAAAAGGTTACAAGAGACAATCCGGTCAATTGTTATTATGGTATGTGTGCATACGGAAATTCGGTGGGCTATGGTTCTCGTGTTTCCGGTTATCATATGATAGAACTTTTAAACACGTCCGGCGGATCATCTATTTTGATAGATTTTCCAAAGACCGTTGCAAATATGTTTGATATGGATAAGGTGTTTCAATACAGATTTTTAACGCCTAAAGACTGGAGTAGCTTTGATAGAAACAACTACGGTCCTGAAGATCTTATAGATACCGATATAAACGTGATAGATGAGAACTATCGTCCGTATGGCATAATGTATTATCATACCCATTTTACTTCCAAAGGCATAACAAATAAGGACGAGTATACGAATCCGGATAAGACTAAACCGCCTGTTGATTTCGGCTATCCTAACTATTATGAACAACCTATGACGAAACTAACTAATAAAATAGACGCAAGTGCCTTAAAATGGGAGCAGGCAAGCTACAGAGATCTCTCTCATCAGGTGCAAAACGGCACTTTTATATTAGGCGGGATGTTAAGAGGGGCGGCTCATCTTGCGAGTAAACAAAATGACAATAAGACCATGATAGTCTTAACTGACGGGCAGATAGTCGGACAGGCGTCAATAGCATTGCAAATTGATCAACTTATGGAGAATTACGGGCTTTGTGGGAAGATAGAAGAGGGACTAAAAGAGAGAGGGGCTAAAAACGTAAATATGTATCTTATCTTTGTGCAATCTCTTGGATGGAAAGAGGGTGATTCAAAATTTGATGAAAAATCGCTACGACACGAGTGGGCTACCGACTATTCACAGTATGGCAAAAAAGCAGACGGCACTCCTAGATTTAAAACTAATAAGGGATGTTTCCCTAACGAACATATCTTTTTCCCTAAAGACTTAGGCGAGTTGTTTGATGCGTTTGCGGCGATAACAGGCACCGGAGCAAGAGAAAAGAGCTTTGAATATGAGACCAAAAAGGTGCTTGAATAAAATTTAAAATGCTATCTTAAACTATCTTGTTTTAAAGATAATCCAAAGTATACATTCGGTGAAGTTTAGTATGGTTTTGTTATAACCAAAATAGGGCAATTATTAAGTTGCTCTACTGTATTTTGACTATTTTAAGAATGATTTAGATTTTTAGTTCTTTTAAATCGAACCAAAGCATATTTTTATCTTACCAACTTCATACGAAATTTAGCCGATCCGATTATATTATTTTTGCCGTTAGCAAATTAATTCTTTACTTTATAATACTTGTTGCTATGCAGTTCGTCATATTATTTACGTTTAGAGTAGCAAAATGAATAGAAACTATAATATTTGAT
>JAJQAF010000151.1 GCA_021203945.1 Campylobacter sp. | reverse complement strand
CTTGTAGTGATTTAAGTGCTCCATTAGTAAGCCCTTGTAGCTTTTGACATTGGCTCCACCGTTACCCATTATAGGCGTACTTGATACAGATGCCGTGCCAATGGTCGGAGCACTGGCAACATCATCTTTTTTAGCAGAATTTTGTTCACCGCTAATGTCAGATTTTATCCGCTCAATGTTTTGTCGATCGATCTTTTTTGATACCGCTGATTTAGGGGCAATTTTAACTGCTTTTTGTAGCCTTATGATAGGATCGGGTTCGTTCTCCTTGATGATGGCTTCATCTTTTTTTGGTTCTAAAACTGACTCTAGTTCCTCCTGCTGAACTTCATTTTCGCTTTTTTGAGCTCTGACCTGTTCAAAGCTCATCTGTTTTAATTCGTCTTGAGGAAGGTTTGAAACTAAAATAATGCCGGCAAACTCGCCTATGTCGGCGTTTAATCCGCCCATATCATTGTTGCTTACTATACTAAATTTCCATAAAATAGATACCAAAATTGCCCCGTGTAAGGCTAGCGATATAAAAAACGATAGGATAAATTTTCTCATTCTCGTATCTGTGTGGAAAGGGCGATTTTTTCAAAATTTTCATGCTTTAAAATTTGCATGACGGCTACGATTCTTTCATACTCGACAGCCTTGTCTATGTGTAAATATATTGTGCGCTCCTTATCGCCTGCACACTCAACTTCTAAAACATTTGCTAGGTTTTGCAAATTTATCGCTTTTGAATTTAAAGCAATCTCGTCCTTTGAGATAGTGATGATTAGTAACTTTTGTCTATCGCTTAAAGCATTTGCGCCTGCACGCGGTAACTCTATTTTAATCGAGCTAGTCAGCAACGGAGCAACCGCCATAAAGATTATAAGAAGTACAAGCATAATATCGATAAATGGTGTTACATTGATTTCGCTAAGCTCTGCAGTATTGTCTCTATGCATCATTTTATGCTCTTCCTATCAACTAGAATATACAAAAATCCGCTCACCTCATCAAGACGCAGAGCAAATTTAACCGCTTGGCGCACCAAGTAGTTATAAAATAGCACTGCAGGAATAGCCGCCACTAGCCCAAATGCCGTGGCAAATAGCGCCTCGGCTATACCCGGAGCAACCACCGAGAGCGATGTGTTACTCTCGTTTGCGATACCTACAAAGCTGTGCATAACGCCCCAAATCGTGCCAAAGAGCCCGATAAACGGCGATGATGAGCCGATACTAGCTAGTATGCTAGCTCCGTTTTTGCTTTTACTGATTAGCTGTTCTGTACAGATTGCCATACGCACCTGTATTCTGTTGGCAGCAATACCTTGCTCGCTTTCCAACGATTTTTCCAACTCATCTTTTAACTCTGCATACAACCGAGTACTTACGCCGTTTAAATTTGAAAGCTCATCAATATTTAATACGCTCCTAAGCATAGCCAAGTCGGCGTTTAAGTCGGTATTTAGCCCTCTAAACTGCATAAATTTAAATATAAATATTGCCCATGATATGACTGAAAATACACTTAGTAAAATAATAACACTCTTTACTATCGCATCGGCGTTTAAAAATAGCCCGGAAAAGCTCAATTCTATGGCGGTTTGGTTTGGATTTGACTCGCTTGGCGTGGCGTTTAATTTTAATATTTGCCCGTTTGCCTCTTGCTTTAAATTTTGCTCGGTTTGCATGGTGTGCTTGCCAGAAGGTGAGACGGGACTTAATGTGTCCGATAGCGGTGGTTGCGTAGTAGCTTGTTTGCCGTTTAAACCGGCTTCGTTTAATTTTGAAAGATTTCCCTCGCCTAAAACAAAGCCCAAACAAATCAAAAAAGCTAAAATTTTTCTCATTTTTCCTCCTGCTCAAAACTTACGATAATTGAATAATAATTTTGTCGTAATTTGAATCATAGTCTGGCGCCTAATAAATATATTTTTGATTTAGTACCTATACTCTAAACTAAAAATAGCGGTTCGTCCCCGCGCATTGTTATTATAAATATAAACAGGATTACCGAAAGTACCGATGTCTTGTCCGTAGCTAGTCGAATTGTAGGTATAAAGCGCATCCATATAGTTTTTATCAAACAAATTTTGTACTTCAAATTTTATTTTAAAGTTCTTTGTGACATCAAAGTTGGCATAAAAATCAACTATAGTTGGTATCTTTGGTAGATTCTGGGTGTATTTTATATTTTGATCCATACCGGCGCTTGTTCCGGTGTTTGTCATATCTTGATCCGGAGTTACGCGCTTTGCTTTCCCTGTATATTTTGCGCTAGCACCTATAATTAACCTTTCGTTAAAAAATTTAACCCCCGCATCAAGAGTGGCATAATGCCTTGGTAGTTCGGCAAATTGACTTTGACCGCTAGACGGACCAAGACCATAATCTATAATATTGCTCTCGGAGTATGGCAGATCGCTTTTTTGGTAGCTGTAAGTTAGCTTTGTATAAAAATTTGCACTATCATAGTTTGCCTCAAGTTCCACGCCTTTTAATCTTGCATTGCCGTTTAGACGTGCTAAAAAGGCATCTGCCCCCAAACTACCGTCGTATCCGACTAGTCTATCGTATATATAGTCTTTAATCTTACTATCAAAATATATAGTCTTAAAACCAAAAGTGTCGCTGCTTGTAAAAATGTCATGAAAAAACGAGTTAAAACCAATTTGCCAAGTTTTAGCCACTTCGGGTCTTAGCCCTGTATTTATCGCACTATCATAACCCATCCCGCTAGTAAAAAGCTCTTGCACATTTAAAGCTCGAATAGTCCTAGACCAAGATATAAACGGACTAAAATAGTCGCTAATATTTGCCGAACCGATAAGATATATACCGTAATCCGTATCGTTCACTTTCAAATTTCCAGCCTCTTTTGGATAGCATAGATAATTTAGAGGATCGCAAGAAGCCTTCTTGCCTTTTAGCTCCCAATCGATTAGATTAAAATTAGCGCCAAAACTAAAGATATCATAGATTGCGGTATTGTCAATAAAATACGTAGTTACGTTTTGTTTGCCGTCCGGATTTACAAAAGCGGACATTAGAGCAATAAAATCATTATCGTTTGTCTTTCTTTCATATTTATTTCTTAAAATATTTAGACCAAATTCGCTTCTAAAACTTAGGTTGTTATTAAATTCTTTATAAATTTCATTACTTAGCTTTATGTTTATGGATTTATTTGCAAATGCAAGTCCGCCGTCATACATATAAATTGGCAAGAAACCCAATGTGGCTTCATCGCTATATCTTTGTAGCGAATCCGTATAAGCGAATAGAGTCTTTAAATTTATAAAATCGTTATCGGGGTTAAAGCTATAGTTCAGCTGATAAACTTTATCGTCAATATCGCGCTGTGCTAAAAAATTATCATGCTTTCTAAACATTAGATTCGCACTATGCTCATCGTTTACGTATTCGGCTTTTAACATATAAGTACGAGGAGTTTGAGTAAGCTGAGAAGCGTTATATGCCGTCAATAAAGTATCGTTTACGCCGTCGCCGTCGCTATCTATTAAAGTGCCTTTATTTGAGCTGTAATCTTGACTAATTTTTTTACCGCTATATGCAAATAAAACTCCGGCAAAACCGCCGTTTTCCAATATTTGCTTAGCGGCAAACGAGCCCATATAACTTGGGCCGACCTTATTTGAACCATAGCTATATTTACCTAAAAAACCAAAATTTTCTCCCTCCCTTACCACATCATTAACACTGATGGTACGAAAGTTTGCACTACCCATAAGCCCTGAACTTCCACCGTTGAAACCGCCTCTTTGCACGTCCATACCGACTAACAAATTACTATCGATAGTACTTCCGAACGCAGAAGTGCCGATACCCCCAAAAGGGTGAGAACCGGAGTCGGCGGAAGTACCAAAATACGTCTGCGTAACTCCGTCCACCATGGTATCCACTCGTCCAAGTCCTGTCATCGAACGGATATTTACGCTCACTGTGCCTTGTGCCTGATCAATTTGAGTAAAAGTTCCCGGCACGGAACGTATGATACTATCAAGACTACGCGTAGATGTATTTATGCCTTCTCTTACGCTAACCGCACCGGGCGTCAAAAACGGTTTTTCTTCATTTTTAACCCTTTCGGTAGCGCTGACCTTAAGAGTATCAAAATCTAAAACCTCATCATCGGCAGCCATAGCAAAATTTATTGGACTTATCGCTAAAATTAATACTAGCCAAAGCTTTATAAGATCAATTTTCATAGTTAGGTATTCCTTTGTGTTATTTACTGAAAATCCAAAAATAGTCAAAATTTTTCTCATCAAAAACAGTCTCGTTTTCAATACTCAAAAAACCCACCGCAACAACGCTTTTTTTGCTTTGAAAATCAATTAAATGTAAAGGCACGCCCATAGTCTTATCAACATGAAAATTCCCTGCTATTAAAATAGTGGGTAATAAGGAATGTTGCAATATATCGGCCATGCGACGATCTTTATATTGTTGTGCCTGAACGAATGGCTCTATATTATCATCGCTTTTTAGATCGTGCGACATCTTTATCGCCTCTTTTATTCTATTTCTTACGGTTTGAGTCGTGGAAACATAACCTATGATGGGCTCTGCTCCAGTAAAAATAGTAGCTATCTCATTTTGACTAAGATTTGCGCCAAAAATTTTTGCATTGTAAAATGCCGCCCTTACAACAGGCTCATAATCATTCCATTTCCATTTTTTATCCCATAGAATTTTGCTACGAATTTCACTTGGAGCGATCATATCGCGGTTTTTTTGAACGGTGTCAATAGTAGTTTGTAAATTTGAAGCTATCATCTCGAACGCTACTGCTATTTGAGTAGTTTGCGACAGGGAAACTATTAACTTCTCTTGTGCCAAATGTTGTAGTCTGCTATCATGCTCTTCGCCAAGCAAGATAAGGTCAAAATGCAAAATCCGCTCTACGAATTCATCGTAGCTTAGCGCTTTTTTGCTTTTGGCTTCAATAATTCTAAAATCTTTCGGCTCTAAAACCGCCGATCCGGGCTCTATGCAACCTGTAATAAGCAGTAAAAATATCATGGTAAAGCTTAGTTTTAAAATTGATTTTAGCATGCGCCTTAATTCCTTTTATAATAG
>JAJQAF010000218.1 GCA_021203945.1 Campylobacter sp. | reverse complement strand
ATAAGGAGCTAAACATGAAAAAGGTTACGCTTATAAGCGTTATCACGGCTTCGGTTCTTTTTGGTGCCGGTGCCGACGGCACGGCAAAAAACAGCGCTACGGGAGGGGGTTCTACCCAAATCGTTAGGCTGGAAACAGTTGAGATAAATAGCGTCGGCGATAATATCAGCGATAGCGGTATCAGCGAAGGTTTTTTGGATAAACAAGTCTCATCGGGGCCGCTATCTAACAAAACCGTCCGCGATACGCCATACTCTATCCAAACTATCACGAAAGAGGTTTTAGACAACCAAGGCATTCAAAATTTTGACGAGCTTGTTAAATATTTTCCGTCCGCACAGATTGAGTATCGTGGCGGCGGTGAAATGGGACGCCCGCAAACTCGCGGTTTTCAAGGCTCGGTTGTAGGCAATGTGTTTTGGGACGGCTTTTACTCGGTTTCAACGACGGCTATGCCGATGGCGATGTTTGAAAGCTTGCAAGTGCAAAACGGCTTAGCCGGCTCGCTTTACGGCGGACAAAACCCGGCAGGTATCTTTAGCTACACTCGCAAACGCCCGCAAAAAGATTACCGCTCCATAAAAGCCGAATATATGTCTGATGAATATTTAGGAACGACCGCAGATGTCTCGGATAAATTTGAAAAAGTCGGCTACCGCGTAACCGGATTATACGGCGACGGCGAAAGAGAGCCGAACGATAGCAACACTCGCCGCAGAATGCTTGCTACGGCACTTGACTTTTATTTAACGGACGATTTAACGATAGAGACAAATTATAGCTACTATAACCATATTTATAGAGGATACTATAACAGCGCAAGCATCGGTAGAGACGGTAGCGTGCCGAGCGTTGACAGCGTAGGGGTTGCGGGTAGCAATGATGAAAGATTTATGAGAACACGCACTGCAAGCGGTAAATTTAAATGGACGCCGCAAGATTGGCTATACCTTGAGGGCGGTTATCAGTGGCAAGAAGCCATCCGCTCACGTGACGGCACTAGTCGTTTTACCGTGCCAAGCGCATTTTTAAAGGCCTTAATGCAGTTTGACACCGCCGGAGTGCAGCACAACTTTGGCATCCAAGGCAACGGCTATGATTGGAAAAATGGCAAAGCTAAAACCACGATGAGCAAAATGAGAAACATAAGCATCGCCGACGATATTAAATTTAACGATAACTGGAATATCATCCTCTCTGCCGGCAATAGCTGGTTTAAGAGCAGCACCTACGACGAAGACGGCATAAGCTGGGCTGGAAGCGTGATATATAGCTTCACACCGGAAATCAATATGTATTTCACATATGCCGATAGCTTACAATCAGGCGAAGTAAAAACATACGATAGCGATAATGGCTTTAACGCAACTCACCCTTTATACGGTCAATCAACAATTTTTGAACCGTATCGATCAAAGCAGTATGAAATCGGCGCAAAAGCCAAACTCTGGGATACTCTTGATTTAAGTGCGGCACTGTTTCAGATCACAAGACCGGTGGCAGTATCTTACTCAGGCACTTCAACTACCGTTGGTAGAAAAACGACATACAATGATGACGGCGAGTTTATACAACTGGGCGAGCAACGCAACAGAGGACTTGAGCTGATGGCGGGCGGCGAGATAATAGACGGACTTGCGGTAAACGGCGGCGTTACATTTTTAAAAACTAAAATTCATGAAACACCTTACAGCCAAATAGCAAACAAAAGTGTAGCCGGTCAGCCGAAAGTGCAGGCAAATATGCTAATTGATTACACCGTGCCGTTTATAAACAAGCTCTCGTTTAACACCAATTTACACTACACCGGAACAAGATACGCAAACGCTAATAATACGGTGAAAATTCCTAACTACTTCACGCTTGATCTTGGCGCAAGATATAGCGTCAAACACGTTGTAGGCGATGAGCTGATAGTTAGATTTAGCGTAAGCAATCTCTTTGATAAAGATTACTGGGCAGGGGTCGGCACGATAAGCACTTTTGATACTACAAGCGGCTCTACAAGCGCAAGCTTGTGGCGCGGCTACGGCAGAACATTTATGCTTTCGGCGGAGGTTAAATTTTAGCTTTTTGCATTTGTATCCTTATAAACGGCTACAAATATGAAAGTATGATTTTAGAGTAGCGGGATTTCGGTATTTGATGTGCTTAGCCTATATACCGAAATTTCGTTACGACTACAACACAAAGACAGGCAATATTGAGCTAAAAACCATAATTTAATCGGGTTAAATTTTATATTTCGCTCATATTCAGCCGTGACTGCTTTCGTTCGTAACTAACGTGTTCTAACTCGTCCATCTCACCTTTTAAAATTTAGAAAAGTAGTTCCGCCTTTTCAAACGTTTAAATTTAATTTATCTATTGCGGCTTACCATAATTTAAATATGATAAACATTTAGTTACTCAATAATCAATATAATAAGATATATTTAAGCGAAATTCCAGTAAAATTTAAATTAATTTTTCACAAAGGACATAACAATGAAAGGCAAAATTTCAATCGCCGTATGTGCGATTTTATCATTATCGCAAGTAGTCGCAAACGCCGCTCAATCCGTTAATCTTGAAATGATAGAGGTAAATAGCACCGCCCCTTATTATTCCACTCAAAACGGCATAGAGGAAGGTATTTTAAACAAACCCGTTTCAAGCGGTCCGCTTGCAGGCAAGAAAATACAAAATATCCCTTATCAAATCAACACCCTCTCAAGACAGACGATGGATAACCAAAACGTTCAAGGTTTTGAGGACGTGATAAAATATTTCCCTTCGGCGCAAATTCAGTATCGTTTCGGTCCGGAAATCGGACGCCCAGAAACGCGCGGATTTCAAGCCGACGTTATAGGAAATGTGCTTTGGGACGGCTTTTACGTATTGCCGATGACGGCGATTCCGATGGCGATGTTTGAAAGCGTTCAGGTTCAAAACGGACTTGCGGGCTCACTTTACGGCGGGCAGGCGCCTTCGGGGATTTTTAGCTATATCAGAAAGCGTCCTACGCACTCTCAGCACATCATTTGGGGCGATTATAGCACGCGCGAACACTTCGGCATAGGGCTTGATACCTCGGATAGATTTGAAAAAATCGGCTATCGAGGCGTATTTTACTACTCCGACGGCGAAAGACAGAACAAGCAGAGCAAATATTCAAGAAAGCTTGCCAGCTTAGGGCTTGATTTTTACCTTACCGAAAATTTAACCGTAGAAACAAACTATAGCTACTATCGCCATAGAATGTTCGGCTTGCCTACCAGTTTTGCAATAGGTTCAACTCAAGGAAATTTAAATTTCGCCATCCCCGATCCCGTAAAAAATACCGCAGCGGGACTTGGTCAGCCGTTTGCAGGCTCTATTCTCACCACTCAAACCGCGAGTGCTAAATTTAAATACGCTCCTAGCGAAAAATGGTATTTTGAGGGCGGCTATCAGTGGCATTCGCCCGTTAGAAATATGAATACCGCGCGCAATACTTTTATAAACGCAAACGGCGATTATAGGGTAAGTTATAGCGAAAGAGACGGCGGAGTGCCTGATCCTGAGGTTAGAAGCTATTTTGCAAAAGCCGTAACGGATTTTAAAACGGGCGAAATAGGACATGATTTTGCAGCCGCATTTAACGGCTACCGCCAAATCGAATATAGCAGACCAAACAGAGCCGGATCTAACAATAATATAGGCACAACAAATCTATATAATCCGTCGGTCTTAAATAATCCGAATTTAACACAAGGCGGCGGCAAAAAGAAAAAAAGCGGACATACGGATATGAACAATATCTCTATCGCCGATGAAATCGCATTTAACGATAAATTTAGCCTGCTTTTGTCGATCTCAAATTCTTGGTTTAGCAGCACAAGCATAAACACAAATACCGGCGCAAAAACGAAAAACTACTCTCAAGACGGCAGAAGTTACGCGGCAAGCTTCATCTATAAACCTACCTCAAATTTAAGTCTTTATGCCACATACGCAGATAGCATTAGGGCGGGTAGTTCATTTACCTACTCAAACACGCACCCCGTATATGCCAATCAAACAGTCTATCTAAAGCCTAACAGAAGCGAGCAATACGAAATAGGCTTAAAGGCTAGGATAGATGAGGCGGATATATCTACGGCGTTATTTAGGATCGAGCGACCGATAGCTTACGAGAGCGTAGGAGCTAACGGATACAGCGAATTTTCAGAGCAAGGCAAACAGGTAAATCAAGGGCTTGAGCTTACCGCAGGAGGAAGACTTACGAATGACTTAAGCGTTTTCGGCGGTTTTATGCTACTTAGCGCAAAGCTCAAAGACAGCAAAAACCCTTATGCCGAAAATAAATATGTTATCGGACAGCCTAAATTTCGCTCAAATATCTTATTAGATTATATCGTGCCGAATACGCAAAAATTAGCCTTTAGCACGAATTTTCAATATACGGGCAAACAATACGCCGACGAAGCTAATAACCATAGATCCGATGATTATTTCATAGTGGATGTGGGAGCAAGATACTCCACAAAAACGTTGTTAGGCAAATAAACCGTAATAAAATTTAACATAAACAACCTATTTAACGAAAAATATTGGTAGAGCCTATTTCCTAATAGCGTAGACGGCACGGGCAACTCAACTTCGTTCTTTTTAGGTCAAAGCAGGACGTTTATGCTTTCGGCACAGGTTAAATTTTAAGGACAAACATCGGCGAAACTAGAAATCTTTATTTAACTTTAAACATTACAATATGAATTAAGATCGTAATCAAATTTAAAGGATAAAAATGAAAAAAATTCTAGTTTTCGCCGTTTTAACGGCATCACTTTTTGCAGCAGGCGGATTTACCGGCAAGGGAAGCGCAAGTCTGATAAGCGTAAAAGAGGCTTTAAAATTAAAAGATGATACGCCCGTTATTTTAGAAGGCAAAATCAAATCCCAACTTAAATCCGAGCATTACGAATTCGTCGATAAAAACGGCGATACGATCAAGATAGAGATAGACGATCACATCTGGCAAGGCATAAAGGTAGATGAAAATTCCCTTATACGAATATCGGGCGAAGTGGATAAAGATTTTACCGAAACGACGATCGAAGTAAAGTCGGTAGAGCTACTGAAATAATTAAATTCGGCTACT
>JAJQAF010000224.1 GCA_021203945.1 Campylobacter sp. | reverse complement strand
ATATTATAGTCTTTTAGAGTAGAGCGAATTTTCTTAAGTCCCACGCCTTTTGCGGCGTCTCTAGCGTCGCTACAAAAGATTCGTCTTTTCTCGTCAAGCTTATTTTGTAAATTTTTATAGACCAAAATACTTGAATCCCCGAATTCCAGCTTACCGAATTGCCCAAGCTCGCACGCGTCTATCTTAACGCCGATTTCATCTGCGGTTTTACCTACGACGGATACGTCAATATCTAGCTTGCTTGCCAATTTAAAGGCTATCCCGCAATCAAGTCCGCCCTTATCATTTTTAAATTTTTCTATCAGCTCTACGATTTGTTCGCGTTTAGACATAAATTCGCTCCAATCCGCTATAAACGTTTAAATTTTCTCCACGCGCAAAGCCGCAAAGCGTGAGATTAAATTTTCTGGCTATCAATACACCGAGGCTTGTGGGCGCCGTGCGAGAAATAATCACGGGTATGGCGTTCATTACGGCTTTAACTACCATTTCCGAGCTTAGTCTGCCGCTAACCATCAAAAAAGTATCGCTTAAATCTATACCCTTCATTGCCGCTTTACCCACGGCTTTATCTATCGTGTTGTGCTGAGCTATGTCCTCTCCGATAAAAAATTCGCCGCCGCTCGCATATAGTTTTGCCGTATGCACGCAGCCCGTTTTTTCGTATAGTTCGCACTGAGAGTAAAATTCGTTCATCTGCTTAGAGATGTCCGCACGCCTAAATTTTACGCGGCTTTTTATAAATTTTGCGCTCAATGCGTCGGGATCGATATTTGCCGTTACGCTTCTGCCGCAACCACTGATAATCACGTTTTCAAACGTTAATTTTCTTAAACTCTTTTCATTTACATCGGCTTTTATATCAATACTTAAAAAATCGGCGCTTAAATTTACACTTTTTATATCTTTAAAACTCGAAACGATATTTTCACTAAGCAAATACCCGATCGCAAGTGCGTCCAAATCGATCGGCGTTGCCATAACCGAGCCTAGTTTTACGTTATTTACGATAATGTCGAATTTTATCTCGCGAACAAGTATGTCTTCTATCAAGAGAGTGTCGTCAGCCTTAAATTTAGTTATGTTTGTAGTGAATATAGGTTGCAAGCGCGCGCCTTGTAGTTTTATGATAAAACTTTACCCTCGCGGTAAAACAAGGGTAAAGTTATAAAATTTAGCTTAGTTTGTTATAAACTTTTTCGTAGTCGGATACGGGAATTTTATTTTTAGATATAAGCTCTTGATACCAATAATGATGTAAAACATATACCTCCTCCTCTTCTTTATATCCCGTAATCATTGACCAAATAGCGCCGTGGATAGCGATAGCCGCCATATAGATATGAACCAAGAAGAAAACCGCACAAACTATTCCTAATATATTGTGTATGATAGCGCTCATACGTAAAATATTAATCTGAGATATTCCCAGTAAGCTCGAAGCGTTCGGCGTTGAAAAGTCGAGGAAATACATCGCCGCACCAGTCGCTATCATCACCAGACCGCCCGGGATCGCCACCCAATACCAAGCCTTCTGCCCGGCGTTAAATTTACCGGCCGGAACAGGACTCTTTTTCTTCGAAAGATAGCCGCCTACAATCAACATCCATCTGATGTCGTAGATTGCCGGAAGCATTCTTTTTGTCCAGTAAAGAATCATCGGAGTAACCGAAATCGCAAATAAAACGGTTGCAAAAACGTGTAAATTTTGCATAAGATTTACAAACACTCCACCGCCGAACGCACTGCCCCACATCATAATAATGCCCGTCGGAACAAGCACGACCCAAGAAATCGCCGCCATACCGTGAGATACTCTCTCAATGATATTAAAGGCATACACCTTTTTGCCGTCATGGCTAAAATGTTTCGGTCCGATTATCAGAAAATGCAAAGCAAACGCTGCAATAACCGCCAAAATAATAGTTACAACACCATAGGCGAAGTAATCATTTCCCTGAATGAAAGTGAAAATCGGACCAAGCCCGTCTTCGTAAGGCTTGATATTTTCGATCCTCGCCGCCGCCCAAACGTTACTATTATATTGATTAGTTCCGTCGGGAGTATTTAAAGCGAAAACACTTATCACGCAGGAGATAAAAGCAAGAAATACTCTCATACTCTGTCCTTTGTATAATACGCGATTTTCCAAGTCGGAGATTCTTTGATATCTTTGACACCATATCCTCTTGCGCTGACCCGAGCTTGATAAATCTGCTCTATTATATCAGATTCTCCCACAAGTAAAGCTTTAGCGGAACACATTGCCGCACAGACGGGCGCTTTGCCCTCAGAAATTTTATTTTGTCCATACTCTTCGGCTTCGATTTAAGTATTTGTAGACTTCGCTTACATCGTGCATTTAAACATACTTTCTTTTACGCCGAAAACACCTTTTCTAGGCAATTGCGGCGCACCGAACGGGCATGCATATAAACAGTATCCGCAACCTATGCATATCTTTATCGTAAAGCACTATCCCGTCGTCTCCGATATAAAAACTCTACAGGGCAAAAGCGAGCAAGGTGCTTCGTCGCAATGCATACAAGCGATAGAGGTCAAACCTCCTTGCCCTGCACGCCTTCGTTTAATGTTATAACGCGGCAACGGCGAACGCCAAAGGTAGTTCGTGAGCTTCATCGCATGCTACCGAACAGCCACAATCTTATACAACAACCGTTGTCACAGTAAAATTTAAGCGTCGTTTTGCGTCATTTTTACCCTAAATTTTATTTTTAGATTTCTACGATGAAACCATATCTTTTTTTGGCTTAGCGTTTTTAAGTAAAAACTTTCTTAAATATACCTTTTTAACTTATATATTTTAATATAAGATTTGAATTTTTAAAGGCAAAAATTTTTGCTATTTTTTTAATTTTGTAAGCCTTGTGAAGCTTTATTTATATCACCGTCAAACAAAGCTTTTGAGACTAAATTAATAATCAAACCTATAAAATTTCCAAACCCACCCTGCTTTCATCCTCATAAAATTTATACGTCCTATCTACGCTTACGTAGCTTATGTTTTTAGAACATCGCTTTGGTTTTTTACGTTTAGCAAGCTTTTTTAGCATTATCGGAAGCTCTTTTATTATAAGGCTTTTGATTGACATATCCATTCCGTGAGTGAGATTTTTTATAAATTTGCCGTCGATTTGACTCTCATCTTTTATCATCGTTAGACTTGCATCAAATTTAAGCTCCTTTAGCACTTCATAAAGCTCGGCTTTATCGTTTGCGGGTGCGGTGTATTCGTCCTTTGCCGAGTGATAGCTCACGTAAATGGGCTTTGGATATTTGCTTTGTGTTTTTAAATGATCTAAATTTAGCACATAACGTATCTCTTCTCTAGCCTCGCTAAAATATCTTTCGGAGTTGCTATCTAGCGTCCAAAGCGTCTTATCGGACACATAGATACTCGCATTGTCTAAAACTTTTGTCGTTTGGTAACCGCAATATTTAGTGTAATCAATCTCCTTACCAAATCCGACAAATCTAAACGGATACTTCGCATAGCTACTATTATCTATCACGCCGTCAATCAGCCAAGGAGCGATTTTTGCCGCCATATGCGCCAAATATCCGCCGTGCGAGCTACCGACCACGATAACGGGCAATTTATCTATCTCGTGCGAACCCCCCCCCATTTTAAACGGAGCCGATTTTTTGATAAATTTTAAGGCGTTTAGCAGATCCATAGCTTGCATAATGCCGAAATTTTGATATTCGTTTTTAGTCGGTTGCAACGTAAGCGAGATATGAAGCAAAAAATCTTTCGCCAGCTCACCTCTATCCTTTTTAGAATTGATGAGATTGCTTATCTTTAGTAAAGTATCTATCGCAAGCTGTGATTGCTCCAAAAAGCTAAGATCGCCATCAAGAGAAATGCCGATCTCATCGCATTTCTTTTTTAAGATAAATTGATCCGCCTTATCAAAAAAGTATTTAGCTCCTGTTTGAGGACGATTGCCGATACAATGATAATTCACGCTCGCTACAGCCACGTTAAATTCTCTCGCTGTAAATTCCGCCAAATGCTCCTTATAGTTATCGTTTGCATCGCCGCCTAGTCCCGGCACGATAAAAACTATCGCGTTCATTTCACACTCGTCATCAAAGCTTAAACGAAATTCCAAAAGCGACTCACGCTTGATACCAAGCTCGATATCGTCGGTTGATACTATCTCATAAGTTTTATTTACCAGCATTTTGCCCCTTAATTTCTATCCCTATATTGCTCATAGCCGAATTTTCGTATCGTTTTTAGCTCGTTTTGCTCGGTAAGAAGCAGCAAATCGGGCAGTTTGACGCCGTTAAAAGTCGTGTTTTTCACGATAGTGTAGTGGATTTGATCCTCAAAGATTATCTTATCTCCGATTTTTAGCGGCTCATTAAATTTATACTCCGCATTCCCCGCATCAAGCCCTATAATGTCGCCTGCAAGACAGGTATTTGCGCCCAAACGATAGCTAAATTCGCCCCTTTTGCTCTCGCCGCGTACCGCAGGACGATACGGCATTAACACGGTGTCGGGCATATGAGCTTCGGCTGAAACGTCCAAAATAGCGATATTCTTTTCGTTTTCAACTATATCAAGCACGCTCGCAATCAAAAATCCGCATTGCCAGCCCACCGCTTCGCCCGGCTCCAAATAGATCTGCACGCCGTATTTTTCGCGGAAATTTTTAATCAAATTTATTAAAAGCTCAACGTTGTAGCCCTCTTTTGTGATATGATGTCCGCCGCCGAAATTTATCCATTTCATCTTTGGTATAAACTCGCCGAATTGTTCTTCAAACGCCATAAGCACGCTCTCCAAACTCTCAGCACTCTCTTCGCAAAGTGCGTGAAAATGTAACCCGTCAATGCCTTCTAAACTTTCAAATTTATCAAAATTCGCCCGCGTGATACCAAGACGACTAAAACGCGCACACGGATTATAAGCCTCACTCGGCGACGCCGAGCTTTGCGGATTTACGCGAAGTCCGCAAGAAACACCGCTTTTTAGGGCAATGTCCTTAAATTTAAGCCATTGATTAAGAGAGTTAAAAACGACATGCTTTGATACGGATAAAATTTCATCAATCTCATCGTCCTTAAACGCGGGCGAATACGTATGAATCTCTCCTCCTACAAACTCTGCGGCAAATTTTGCCTCATATAA
>JAJQAF010000088.1 GCA_021203945.1 Campylobacter sp. | reverse complement strand
CCTCTTTAGGAAAGCTGATGGAGCAAAATAGTAAGGAGATTAAAGAAAATAGAAATTTGATAGGTCAGAACAGAACTTTAATAGAATAAAACAAAAACGATATAGAAAAAAACGCTAAAAATATTACAACTAATATAGAAAAAATAGATATTGATTTGGAAGATTAAGGCTTCCAAAATTTTTAATTTTTCTCTTTTTTAGTTGCCATTTTTATATTTGTATGCTCTAAAATTATACCGTCTTTTTTAAGGCTGTATAATTTACCGTTTATTAAATAATATTTAGGTTGTAAATCGCAACGTTTTGATAACGACAATACTCTAAACTAAATATTATCAAGCACCAAAGCATATCTTTCCAAACAGCCAAAACCATATGATATCCGTTGGAAAATTTTTCTTTTACAATCAAAAGGAGACTTTGATTGCCTCGCTCAAGCCAGCTTTTTGGTGATCGCATACTCTTCGCAGTCGCCGCTGTCATTTTAAACATCTCTTTGTTGCATTAAAAGCACGAGACCTATCCTGTCTTTAACGCTTAATTTATTATAGATTGCCGTTGTGTGCGCTTTCACCGTTCGTAACGTGATATTCGTAGCCTGCGAAATTTCGATATTCGTAAGACCTTTATAGATCAGTTGCGCTATCTCTTTTTCGCGACCGCTTAGCTTGTCCAAACCGTCTTTTTTAGCATCGTTTTTTGCATAAGACGTCGTTAATTCGCCTATCATCTCTTGGATAAATTCAGGATAAAGCCAAACGTTACCGCCGCGTATAGTTTCAAGAGCGTCGTCAAAGTGAATTTTTTGCATATGTGAGTTTGCATAGCCCTTTATGCCGATTGTAAGCAAAGATTTGCCTTCTGAAAATTTCGGTTCGTTTGCAAGGATTAAAATTTTTAGATTTGGCAATTTTTGTAAAATTTCACCGATAAACCCACCGACATCGCCCTTAATAGAATCTATATCAACCCCTGCGATATCGACCGTATCATCTAAAATACTCACAAAAAAAGTTTTATTATGTGCGAATTTAACGCTATCGTCAAACCAATAACTTCTCCATAGATTATTTAGCGACCCATTTTGCGTAAATAAAACCACCTTCATGCCGACCCTCTCTTATTTGCAAATTTTTTCATAAACCGTATTTTCGTTTATATACATAAAAATACGGCGTTCTTGGGCTTGTTCTCGTTGATAATCGTATTGGAAAGTAGATAAAAATTCCATCACTCGTTCTACTTTTTCGTCTAAAAATATATTTATCTCAAAGCTATCATTTGATAATGCGTATCTATAAGGAGCGCTTAGGGCAAGCTTGTCTAAATCAAATTTTAAGCTGTCGGCGCTTTCGTCATATCCTTTAATAATTATTTTTATACTTCTTACGTTTTCGTCGTAAATTTTAACATTGTCAAATCTAAAATTTTGATAGTTTTGCGGCTTTTCTTTTAAAATTTCATCAAATCCTTTAGTGCAATCGCAAAAAATTAAATTTTTTATCTCTCGTCCTATCAAATCGCACTCATTCCCGTCTTTGACAATCATATAGCCGTCAATTGATTTCGCCTTTAAAATTTCATAATCTTTAAAATTTTTATCGTAACGGGCGTCTTTCATTTTATTAATGAGCATCATCTCTCCGTTAAAGCGTTACTTTTAGCTTTTAATATAGGCTTAAGAAGATAATCAAGTATCGTCTTTTTACCCGTAATAATATCGGCCGAAACTATCATTCCCACTTTAATACGAAGCGGTCTATCTTCGCCTCCAAGATAGTTTTTGTCCGTCTCTATCCGCACCAAATAATAACTCTCTCCTGTTTTTTCATTTGTTTCCGTATCGGCGCTAACTTGCGTTACTTTGCCTTTTAACCCGCCGTAAATGCTAAAATCATAAGCCGTAAATTTAACCATCGTATCAAGTCCGGGTCTTAAAAAGGCGACGTCCGCCGGTTTAACTTTTACCTCTGCTACCAACTTATCTTCAAGCGGAACGATCTCGGCGATATTTTCGCCCGGTTTGATTACACCCGAAACCGTATGCACCATCATTTTACTAACTATGCCGTTTACCGGAGATCTAACGTAAGTCCTTTCGACTCTATCGCTAAGGCTTATTTGAGACTCGTTTATGCGCGCAATCTCGGCAGAAACCTCATTAAGCTCTTTTTTAGCATTATTTTTAAACGCAAGTTTAGCCTCCACTATTTTATTTTGCGCCTCTTTAATAGTGGATTCTACGCGCGGAACGGCTAAGACAGACGCATCTAGCTCGCCCTTTAGATCATTTACTCGCCTTTGAAGTTGGATATATTCAACCTCGCTTACAAGTCCTTTTTTGAAAATAGGCTCCATAATAGCCTTTTCTTTTAACATAAGATTGTAGCTATTTTGGGTTTGTGAAATTTTGTTCTGCAACTCGGTAAGTTCGCTTTGTCTTTGATGAATCTGCTCGGTTAAAATTCCAATCTGTTCGTTTAAATGATCTAAATTTGAAATATGCAAACTAATTTCATATTTTATGGCTTTTGTATTATTTGCGTCGCGCTTTTCATTATAGATGAATTCTTTATCGTTTGCTTCGGCATCAAGACGCATAAATTTTGCTTCTAATTCGTCTAGCATGAGCTTAGACTCTCCATAAGTGCTTGAGAAATTTTTATTATCTATCCTTAAAATAATTTGATCTTTTTTTACTTCATCGCCCTCTTTTACAAAAATTTGATCTACGATACCGCCCTCTAAATTTTGAATGGCCTGATTTTTCCCCGACGGAATTATCTTTCCGTTTCCTCTAGTTATCTCGTCTATTTGTGCCCATGAAGCCCAAACGATTAGCCAAAAAACCGTTATACCAAGCGTATAGAGCACTTTTTTTGACGCAGAAGGCGTTTTTGCCAACACCGCCTCGGACAAACTCGACATAAATTTTAGATCATATGCGTCATAGTCTTTTGCTCGTATGCTTGTTTTAATATTTTTTACGCCCTCAAGAATATCATCGCTAGCGCGCTCTCGTTCCTCTAAGTCGTTTAGCTGAGAGCGTTTATCCTCGTCCGTAATATTTGATTGAGTGTTTTTTATTTCTTCTTGCATATCTACTTCCCGCTAAGTCGTGCTAAGACCTCATCTCTTGGTCCGTCTAAAATAATTTTACCGTTATCTACGACGATAAGTCTGCTAACCAGATCAAGCATCGAGGTTCTATGAGTTATAAGCAACATGGTTTTATTCGCCGTATTGACTTTTAAATTTGCCTTTAATTTATTCTCAACGGTATTATCAAGCGAATTCGTAGGCTCGTCAAGTAGTATTATCGGGCTATCTAGTAAAAACGCTCTAGCTACGGCGATACTTTGACGCTGCCCGCCGCTTATGCCGTCTCCTCGCTCAAAAACAGGCATATCAAAGCCAAGCGGATGAGCATTTACGTATTCGTCCACTCCGCTTATCTTTGCCGCTTTAATTATCTGTATATCATCTACGTAAGGCGCCTTTTGCACGATATTTTCCCTAACCGTGCCTTTAAATAAAACTACGTCTTGAGGTACATATCCTATATTTCTACGAAGATCGGCGGGGTCGATTTGATTTATATCTATTCCATCTATTAAAACAGCCCCCTCACTCGGCGCATAAAGTCCTAAAATCAACTTTTGTAGCGTCGTTTTACCTGAGCCGTTTTTGCCTATTATGCCTACTTTTTCACCGGCTTCTATAACAAAATTTATCCTATCGAGCGAACCTTTCGTAGTGTCGGGGTAGGTAAAGCTAACGTTTTTAAATTCAATTTTCCCGACAAACGAATTGCGCCTAACAAATTTTTTACCTTCCGGTCGCTCAACGGGCATTTTCATAATCTTACTAAGGCTGGCATACGCGGTCTTTGTCTGTTCGAAATTTGCCGCTAAAGACGCAACCTGACCCATAGGCGCGATGGCGCGCGAGCTAAGCATAACCGCCGCGATAAGTCCGCCCATAGTTAGTTGCGTATCTTGTATCATATATACGCCAAAAACTATAATGGCGATAGTATTTAGCTGAACTAAAAACGACGTAATCGTAGTTATTGACGTAGTTATCATTTTCGACTTTATACTTCTATTGGCTATTTCGCCTGTGGCCTCTTCCCAGTTCCACTGCACGTGACCGCTAGCTCCTAGTGTTTTAATGATCTCTAATCCGCTCAAACTTTCTATTAAGATTCCATTCTTGGCAGCCGATGCTTCAAATGTGCTTTTTATCGCATTTTGCAGAGGATCTTTGATAAAAAAGGTATAACATAGTATTAACAACATTATGACGATAGGCACTATAACCAGATAGCTACCTATAAAGTAAGTTACCGCTAAAAATATTAATGCGAACGGCAAATCCACTATCGCCATAATAGACGCCGAAGAAAAGAAATTTCTAACCGTATCGAATTCTTTTAAATTGCTGGCAAACGAACCTACCGATTTTGGTTTATTGCTAAATTTCATATCCATCACTCGTTCAAAAAGCATTGAACTCATGATAATATCGCTCTTTTTGCCCGCAATCTCAAGAAAATAAGCGCGAACGAATTTTAAAAATAGATCTATTCCATAAACTACGCTAACGCCGAGCGCAAGCACCCAAAGCGTTTCTACGGCATTATTCGGAACGACACGATCATAAACGTTCATAGTAAAAAGAGGACTGGCAAGAACGAATAAATTTATAATAAGACTGGCTACTATCACGTCTATATAAATTTTTGTCGAGCGTTTCAGAGTTCCGCAATACCAGTGATGTTTGCCGGCGTCTATTAGCGTAGTGGAGCTCGTATCTTCAGGAACGAATTCACGTTTTAGATAATAGGCGTATCCTAAATATTCATCTTTTAACTTTTCTACGTCGACGGTATTGCTACCCGTTGAAAGCTCCGGCGTGATTACGGTTACGGTTTTTTTATCCGGACTAATGGAGTTAAGAATGCACGCCTTTTTATCCCTAAGCATTAAAATGCAAGGCAACACCAGCGGCGAAATTTCTTCCAGTTCTTTTTTAACCAAAGTAGAGGCAAATCCCGCACGAGAAGCCGCACGAGAAAAGAGCGATTTCGATCCGCTAAGAGAAAAAAGCTCTATCTCCTCGCCCTCTTGAACCGGCAAACCTATCGTAAGGGCATCCGCGCTATAA
>JAJQAF010000159.1 GCA_021203945.1 Campylobacter sp. | reverse complement strand
GATAAATCCGCTGTCGTCTTTTAAAATTTCACCTTTTGATATTAAAAATTATAAATTTAAATTTTCATAAAAAAGCAATACGTCCGCGTCAAATCCATTTGAAATTTTACCTTTTTTATTACCGAGCGCTATGGAATTCGCAACGTTTGAAGTGAAAAATTCCAAAGCTTCTTCCAAACCAAATCCGCCGTTTACGAAATTTAAAAATTCTTCAAAAAGCGCGCTTACGCTAGCCACTCCTATTTTAAGCAGTTTGCCGTCGCTGTCGTAATTTGAAAAACTGCCGTATCCATCGGAGCTTATAGTTACTTTTTTAGTTGCCAGATCGTGAGATTTTATCTGTTTTACGGCATCTAGCGGGCTTATTTTATTTTTACAAGTTAGGTCTATATATCCTCCGTCTTGTATAAATTTAAAACTTTGTTTAAATAAAGTTTCATTTCTATTTATATGAGTAGGCTGAAAAAACGTAATAGGTATGTCGTATTCGCCAAGCACGTCGTATATGAGCTCCAGTCCCTTTTGTCCGTCTCCCATATGAAGCGTAGTATGACCCGATTTTGAGCTTATCATTCCGGCAACTCTACCTGCCGAAACTATGCGCGCCAGTTCGTCGCGAGTAACGGATGAAGAGCGATGGTCGCTAATAGCCAATTTTATGCCGATAATAGGATCTATGAAAACTATATCTTTTTGAATATCGCCCGTTATCGTCGGAGTTTGCACGTTATATGCGCCTGTATGGGCGTAACAGCTTATGCCTTCGTCGTTTAAGGCATTTGCTTTTGCGACTAAATTTTCCACGCTTCTGGTAGCGCTATCCGTTCCCAAAAGCCCGACAACTGTCGTAATGCCAGCCTCTATAATCTTTGAGAGCATAATCTCGGGCACTCTTGTTTTAAAACCGCCTTCTCCGCCTCCTCCCGTAATATGCACGTGTTTATCGATAAAACCGGGTGCGGCTATAAATTTAGAACCGTCTATGACCTTTAAATTTGATAAATTCGGATTTAAATTTTCATCCACGCAAACGATCTTATCACCGTAGATAAAAATATCCTTACGCCCTATAAATTTAGGCGAGAAAATTTGAGTGTTTTTTATAAGAAGCATTATTTGTCCTTTTTATCGTCAAGTTTTGCGATACCGATGCCCGTGATTGCTAAAATAACGGCGAAAACGATGCCCATATAGTTCATTACCGCCCACGGCAAATAATCAACGGTATTGACTCCTAGCGTAGCGGTCATATAAGCGCCCGCGGCAGACCAAGGAATTAGCGGAACCACAACAGTTCCCGAGTCCTCAAGCGTTCTTGAAAGGTTTTTAGCCGCCAGTCCTTTTTCTTTGTAAAAATCCTTAAACATTTCGCCCGGCACAAGAATAGAAAGATACGAACTACCCGTTACGAACGCGACTGTCAGGCATGAAGATACGGTTGAAATTATAACGCCCGCCTGAGATTTGACTTTCGCCATTATCGTATGTAAAACCACGTTTAGCATACCTGTAACGGACAAAATTCCGGCAAAACCCATGGCGCAGATTACGAGTATCGTCGTTGAATTTACCGAACTTACACCGCCTCTGTTTAGGAGTTTCATTATATCTTTTGAAAATTCTACATCAAGTCCAGCCATACTTAAGTTAAACCCGCTCATTACCGAAATAAGCCCGTTTTTTAGGCTAAAATCTTGCAAAAATACGCCGAACAACAAGGCAAGAAAAGACGAAATTAACATGACCGGGATAGTAGGCCATTTTAAAAACGATCCGGCTAATACCAATAATGCCGGCAATAAAAGGATTATATTAAAATCAAATACTTTATCAAGCTCGGTTTGAAGCGATAGTATAGACGCCGATACGTCGCCGGTACCGGCTGCACCGGAGCCTATGAAGAAATAAACAAGTAAAGCCACGATAGTAGCGGGAGCGGTCGTATAAAGCATATGTCTGATGTGCTCATAAAGCTCCGAACCCGCTGCAATAGGAGCTAAATTCGTAGTATCCGAAAGCGGAGACAGCTTATCGCCGAAATAAGCTCCCGCCACGACGGCTCCGGCGGTAGCGGCAAGATCAACGTTAAGACCTTGAGCTATCCCCATAACGGCTACACCCACGGTTCCGGCAGACCCCCAAGACGTGCCGGTAACAGTCGAAAGAATAGCGCATATCAAAAACGCCGTTACGACTAGATATTTCGGGCTAATAATTTCTACGCCGTAATAAATTATCATCGGAATCGTGCCCGAAAACATCCACGATCCGATAAGCAAGCCGACTACCCAAAGTATCATAAGCGCCGGAAGCGAGCTTGAAATTTTATCTATTATGCCTAATTCAAGCTCTTTGTAAGAGTATCCTAGACGCCAAGCAATAAATCCGGCAGTAAGCGCCGAAAACAAAATAATAGGCTCAACCTTAAGCTTGTAATAGCCGACGCCAACCGCAAGTCCGAAAATCATAACCAAAACCGGCGTAACACTCTGCAAAAACGTTGGTTTCAATTTTTTGTCAGACATAAAAACCTCCTTAAATATGAATAAAAAAATAATTTATATTTAAGACACTTAAAATGCTATAAAATTTTAATACTAAAATAAAATTTTTGTATTTGCTTAGCGGATACGTAACAAATTTTGATTTATCTTTAGTCTTTTACGACTGCATATTTACCGCTTCCGGTAAATAATAAACAAAGCGAAATTGCGATATAAAGATAAAGCAGTTCCGCTTTAAACCCGCCGACCGTAGTAAGGGCGAATAAATTTCCAAGTCCGTTAAAAGAATACAAAATAGTAAAAGACGTTGCGATTACAAGCAAACTTCCGATCCTTGAAAAAATACCAAATGCTATCATTAACGGAGCAACAACCTCCCCTAGATATGCAAAATAAGCCAAAAATTCAGGCAAACCGGCTTGCGCGAGTATAGATTTCACTCCGCCTACTCCGTGTAAAATTTTGGCAAATCCATGCATAAATAGGCAAATTCCAAGTCCAAACCTAATAAAAAGTAGTCCCAAGTCTTGATTTTTCATTGCTATCCTTTGAGGTTAATTTAAAAAATTTAGAAATTTATTTTATAAAAAGAAAGTAAATTTTGTAGATAAAAAGCCCCAAAGCGTGGCTTTTATTTAAATTTGTTTAATTTTTATCTTTTTGTCTTTATAAAGACCCGTTCCCACAGGTATCATACGTCCTAGAATGACGTTTTCTTTTAAATCCTCAAGATAATCGAATTTAGCCCCGATAGAAGCCTCCGTAAGAACCTTTGTCGTCTCCTGGAAAGACGCAGCGGATATTACGCTGTCGCTTCCGATAGCAGCACGAGTAACGCCGAGCAAAATAGGTTCGGCGATCGCCGGCTCGCCGCCGATTTTCATTATACGCTCGTTTTCCTCTTTAAATTTATTACGCGAAATCATATCGCCGACGATAAAATTCGTATTTCCGCTATCGACAATTTTGACTTGACGGAGCATTTGAGAAACGATGATTTCAATATGTTTATCGGCAATAGCGACGCCTTGACGACGATACACTTGTTGAATTTCGCTTATTAGATAGTAGTGCAACGCCTTTTCACCCAAAATTCTCAAAATATCATGGCTTGAGATAAGTCCGTCGGTCAATTTCTCTCCCGCATGGACGAATTCGCCGTTTCTAACTTGAATTTGACGAGTTTTATCGATTAAATATTCAGCCGTTGATCCGTCTTCCGCTTCGATGATAATACGTTCTTTTGAGCGAAGAGGTTTATCAAATTTAACTATGCCGTCAATCTCTGCGACAATAGCGGTATTTTTCGGACGTCTTGCCTCAAATAACTCGCTGACGCGCGGAAGACCGCCGGTAATATCTTTTGATTTTGCGATCGCTTTCGGAGTTTTGGCAAGTATGTCCGCTTGCTTGACTTCCGCTCCGTCGGTTACTAATATCGCAGTCTTAGGATCAAGTTGATATCTTATCATCCCGCCGTTTTTAGTAGCTATAACGATAGTAGGTTTAACTCCGCTCGGTAAATACTCGTTGATAACGAGACGACTTTGCCCCGTCGCCTCATCAAATTGCTCTGCGGCGGAGTAGCCCGGCTCAATATCCTCGTAAGAAACTACACCGGCTTCTTCTGCGATCGTAGGCGTAGAATACGGATCCCATTCGGCAATAATAAGCTTATCGCTTTTTTCAGGAAGAGCTATAACCGTTTTTGCCTCTACGTTTTCATTGTCTGATAACTGAATAATAGAATTTCTAGGTATATAGTGGCGGACGGCCTCACGACCGTCTTTGTCGGAAACAACTACAAAGAGACCTTTTTCGGTAACTTTATGACCTTTTTTAATGTCTTTTAATCGATCCAGATAGTCACCGTTTAAGATAAAGAATTTTATTACTCCGTTAGCGCCAGCTAAAATTTTTTGAGTTACCGGTTCTCCGTCTTCAATCTTAAGCTCGCTGGCGAAAGGAATACGATTAGGCACGTTCCAGCCCTCTTTAATAATCTCGACTATACTTTCGTTTGCATTAACTTTATCGCCGTTAGAGTAAGGTATATACATCTTGCCTTCTATTTTACCGCTTACTCCCGCAAGCTCGTTTGGCTTGGCAAGATCATTTCTGCGAATAACATATTTGGCTTCCTCTTTTTTGCCTTTAATCGTAATATTAACGTCTTCATGGGCAAATTCTATCGTTATCTTACCGTCTATAGTCGATTTTATCTTAGGCTCAACCAAAAGTACCGCCGCACTTCGTCTGTTTGCGACGATTTTTTTACCGTCGTTTTCATGGGTATTAAGATTATAGTATCTTATGAAGCCTTCTTTTTGAGCTACGACTTGACGATCTTGTTGCTCGGTAGATGCAGTTCCGCCGATATGGAAAGTTCTAAGAGTCAGCTGAGTTCCCGGCTCGCCGATAGATTGAGCCGAAATAATACCTACCGCCTCACCCGGTTTTACCAGCTTACCTTCTCCCAAATTTATACCGTAACATTTAGCGCAAACACCTTTTGGGGCTTTGCATGTGATAGGCGTTCTTATACTTACGGATTTTATGCCCGCCTCACCGATAGCTTTTGCCTTTTCTTCGTCAAGCAACGTACCCTCTGAAAATAAAATTTCATTTGGAATATGATCAATCACGTCGTCGGCTAAAACGCGCCCCAAAACTCGCTCTTCAAGA
>JAJQAF010000139.1 GCA_021203945.1 Campylobacter sp. | reverse complement strand
ACGAGAGATAGACGCAGCGAAGACGGGCGATATAGTCGCTATCGCGGGCTTTGACGCGCTTGACGTGGGCGATAGCGTGGTTGATCCTAACAATCCTATGCCGCTTGATCCGCTCCATATTGAAGAGCCGACTTTAAGCGTCGTTTTTAGCGTCAATGACGGACCTTTGGCGGGCACCGAAGGCAAGCACGTAACTTCAAATAAGCTTGACGAGCGTTTGCAAAACGAGATGAAAACGAATATCGCGATGAAATATGAAAATATCGGCGAAGGCAAATTTAAGGTAAGCGGTCGAGGCGAGCTTCAGATCACTATTTTGGCTGAAAATATGCGTCGCGAAGGGTATGAATTTTTGCTTGGTCGCCCGGAAGTTATCATCAAAGAGATTAACGGCGTAAGGTGCGAACCTTTTGAGCATTTGGTTATTGACGCGCCCGATGAATGCACGGGAACGGTCATAGAAAAACTCGGCAAACGCAAGGCGGAAATGACATCTATGAATCCGACGGGCGACGGACAAACTCGTATCGAATTTGAGATACCCGCGCGCGGACTTATCGGCTTTAGAAGCCAATTTCTAACCGATACCAAGGGCGAAGGCGTGATGAATCATAGCTTTTTGGAATTTCGTCCGTTGAGCGGAAACGTCGAGCACCGAAGTAACGGCGCGCTCGTTTCGATGGAAAACGGCGTAACGCTTGCTTATAGTTTGTGGAATTTACAAGATCGCGGCGTGCTGTTTCACGAGCCGCAAACCAAGGTTTATGTAGGAATGATTATCGGTGAGCATAGTCGTCCGAACGATCTTGACGTAAATCCGATTAAGGGTAAAAATTTAACCAACGTTCGTGCAAGCGGAAGCGATGACGCCATAAAACTGGTGCCGCCGCGTAAATTGAGCTTAGAGCGTGCGCTTGAATGGATAGAAGACGACGAACTCGTCGAAGTTACGCCGATCAATATCCGTGTGAGAAAACGCTACCTTGATCCGACGATCCGCCGCAGAATGGCAAAAACCAACTAAAATTTAAATCCCTTTGGTTAAAACCGAAGGGATAGCCTCCTTTTTTTAAAATTTATCTTATTTTCTGCTTTTAAAGCGTAAAATTCTCAATCTAAATTTTCGGTATTTTTATAGATTTTTATGTAGAATGGTTACTAAATTTAATCCAAAGGATACCCGATGCCAAGCTACGACGAGCTGAAAAAAGAGTGGAACGAAAAGGGCGAGAGCTATGCAAAAGCTATAAATGAGATGGTTGCGTGGAGCGAAGAGAACGGTTGGGATAACTTCAAAGGCAAAGAGCCGCAAGACGGCAGAGACGAAAAGCTTTGCGGCGAGGTTTATAAACTGCTTGCAAAAGCGAACGAAAGCGGCGATACGGCTAAATTTAGAGCCGATTTTCCTCCCTCAAATATCGTCATAAACGACGAGCTGGACAAGCTTTTATGCAATATCGATCAAATTTTTTGCATAGATTACGATAACGCGGTTTTCGTCGCGTCCAAATATAGCGACGGCAGAACCCGTAAAACGACTTATATGCTGCACGGCAACGAGCCTCGCCTAGTCGCAACCGACATCATCGCCGTGGGAAAATCAAAGCAAAACGAAATTTTTGCCGTGGCAAGAAACGGCGAAATTACGCTTACAAAGGGTTTTGCGTTAGACGGCGAAATTTTAGCTCGATTTCGCCACGATATAAAAGATGATAATATTATAGAAATTTTGCCGTTTAACGACGGCTCGAAAGTCGTCGTGGTCTCATATGGAGGCATTTTCTTGATCGGGCAAGAGGGCGCCAAGCTCATACACGCCGAGATCGACGAATATAACGACGACGAAAACTACGAAATTTACATAGATATGGCAAACGCGACGCTCTCAAACGATAATAAATTCATCGTTACGGGCGATCAGTGCAGCGATCATATCCTGCTAGATGCAAACGGCGAGAAGCTAGGCGTTATCGGCGTGCAAAGCTCCTATTCGCACTTTTGTTTGTTTGCCAAAGATGATTCGCAGCTTATCACGAACTCTTGCCACTTCTATAACGGCATCACGATCGGCATAGACGGCGCGCAACTCAAAAAAGGCTTGGAAGTAGAAGCGTATTCCTACGACGACGAACATAAAAATTTTATCGTCATAGACGATGCGATGCGCGTATATGCCGGAGTCGTGATGAGTGAATTTTACGTGCTGGGCGACGCATACGGGTATATCAAAGCCATAAGCAAGGACGGGACGCATATCTGGCGATACTATCTGGGCGGCACGATAAGATCCATGGCGGTAACGGACGACGGCAAAACGCTATTTGTCGGCACATACGGCGGCAGGCTGCATAAGCTAAAATTTGGCGAGCCGCGCCACAGTCACGCTATCGGAACCGCCGATATAGGCGAGGAGTTTAGACTGCTCGTGTTTGAGGATAAAATTTATAAATGGTAAGCTTGGTCTAAATTTATCAATAAATACGCACTTTGATTTGTCGTAAAAAGATGACGCAGTCAAAATTCGGTTTGCAGACGAGTAAAATGCGTCGCACGAGTAAATAAAATAAATTAGCGCACGCGTTTTGACTAATATTTTAGCCCGTATCGGATTGAAAATCCTGATGCGTAAGAAGGATAATTTTCATATCCGGCTTGCTATGCCGAGATTAGGAAACGATTTAAATTTAATCGCTCAAAACGAGCTTTTTACGGCGACTTTATTAAATTAACTAAATTTAAATAGAATTTACTTTACTTTGTATAGAATACTAATTTATTTTTAATAAAGGATGAAAATGAGTAAAATTTCATTAATCATATCTTGCACAGTTGCAAGCATTATCTTTGCAGGATGCGGAGAAAACAATATCGATACGGTCAAAAATTACACTTTTCCACAGAATAAATCGATGAGCGTAGGCACGGCAATTGACGGCTTTAATGAATGTGAAAAGGTCGTGTGGAGCGATGAAAGCAGCAAGGATCAAAAGATCGTAAGCGCGGTTTGCGTCGTCAAAAATAGCGTCTTGAAGGCCGAATTTGATGCACAAAACGCACAATATCAAGAAGCTGTGCAAAAAGAAAAGGCTGATAATCAAAAGCATATTGATAGTAGCGTGGATTTTACGAAAAAAGAATTTGACAAATTTAAAAATGAAAATTCTCCTCAAATCACCGACGAACAGATCATCGCTCTAGCGAAAAAATACTGCAAACGCGTTACGGGAAATATGTTTAGATCCGTTGAATGCGACCAAAAGGCTCTTAGCGACGAGCTTGCGACGACTTATAATCTAAAACACGATAATTGGGCGTTTGGAAACTTCGTTTTTAGCTTCTCGGACGTCGCGAATTTTACCACGAGAGAAGTTAAGCCGATTTGGTTCGGCGAGATACCAAAGGAGATAAAATCGCGCGAATATAAATTTAGCTTTTACATAAATACCGATAAAAGCGTGAGTATAAAAGACGTGATTTTGACGCAGGACGGAGCGTCTAAAAATGTCGGCGCCGGCACGCTCGCTAAGGTTTATAAGAGATAGATTTTAATCTCACTGCGCGGATAGATTTAACGTTTGGCGCGTTAAATTTACACCAAAAAGGGGTCTGCGCCCGATCCCAAAAAACAAAAGGAGTGAAGTTGAATTTCACAAAGCTATGTGAAATCACGGGCACTCCATACCGCACGATTATCGCATAGAAAAATGCGAGCTATTAACGATAGTGTTTTATAGCTTAGTTATATGCCGCTCCTAAACGGGATAGAAAACTTTCAGGCTATGCAAAATGTAGCTACGAGTGAAATAAAGCGGAGATTTATTGTTGCCTATAAAATGATTAAATTTTATTACGTTATCGCTTTTGAAAGCTTTCGACGGCTTTATTTATAAGCGATATCAAATAAATTTTATCTACGCTGATGTATTCATCTTTGTGTCCGCCTCCTTTTGCGACGCTAAAGATCAATTCGTCTTTTGTCTGAAATAAAGTATACACATCGGAACATAATATCCCGAAACTATCCGTGTTCGGTTCGTAGCCTTTTATGCTAAGTTCGTCTATCAAATCAAGATTTCTTAAATCAAACAGATACCATCTGCCTTCGGTTGTGCAAAATATCCCCGATTTAGCGTCGATACTCCATACGTTTGCCAATGAATCGTCTTGAAAAATATCATACGTTTTTTCGATCTGCAAATCAAAGTTCGGATATGATACCAAAAGTAACTTTGAGCTATAAAAATCAGCCGATAAAGAGTGATTGCCGATGTTAAACATATATGTTTGATTAAGCGGAAATCTCTTATCTTCGTTTAAATTTGCGCCGCGCAACGATATGCAATAATCGCAAGAGCCGTCTTGTCCGCCGGCAAAAGATACTATAATGCGATTCTCATCGGGAAGACCCGTGAATAATATGTCCGATTCGTAGATGAAATCTTGCATATCCAAAGACGCTATCAATCTTCCGCTGTCGCTAAATACCATTATTTGAATAAGTTGCGAATTTAATCGGTTCGCGCACCAGATGTTTTTGCCTATAAGGTCGTAAGCGCATATATTTGCGTTTATTTTAAATCGCTCGCATCCTTTTTCGTCTCTTACGGATAGTCCGTCATGGGTTTTAACGATTTGATTGTTTTTGATATTTTTTGTATTGATGAAATTTTGTTTTTTATATTGCTCTATGTAAATCATACCGATCGATACTCCTTTCTAACGTCAAACGATACCTTAATCCGTTAAATCGCCACGCTTTTATATTATATTATAAATTTAAGCTTTACGCTTATAAATTTATATCGCTTAAATTTATCGTCTTTTTGCTATACTTACTCAAAAATTTAAGGAGAAAATATGGGGTTTTGGGTATTTCTCTGCGTTATAGCTCTTATTGCGTTTTGCGCGATCGGTATTTATAACTCTCGTATTTCTTAAATTCAAGGAGAACTTATGAACGGACTTTGGATAATTTTCGGCGTTATCGCCGTCGTTTTACTTTACGCAATCAGCATTTATAACGCGCTAATCGCGAAACGCAATCAGGTTGCGAGCATCGAAGCGGGCGTAGATACGCAACTAAAACGTAGGTATGATTTGTTGCCGAATTTGATCGCTACGGCTAAGCAGTATCTAAGCCAGGAGAAGGAGCTAGTAGAGCGAGTTACCGAACTTCGCGCTCAAGCTTAAAACGCA
>JAJQAF010000133.1:556-5200 GCA_021203945.1 Campylobacter sp. | reverse complement strand
AGAGACAATCGCATCAAACGGCTTTTCGTCGCCGAATTGTGGATTTAAAAGCGTATCGCCCTTTACGATGTCAAATTTATTATAGTTAATATTATGTAAAAACATATTCATTCTAGCAAGGTTATAGGTCGTATGATTTATCTCTTGCCCGAAAAATCCCTCTTGTATGATACGCTCGTCAAATTGTTTTTTGGCTTGCAAAAGCAAAGAACCCGAACCGCAGGCGGGATCGTAGATTTTATTGACGCTTGTTTGTCCGTGCATAGCAAGCTTCGATATGAGCTTGGAAACGTTTTGCGGAGTGAAAAATTCGCCACCCGACTTACCTGCATTGGCTGCATAGTTTGAGATAAGAAATTCATAAGCATCGCCGAATAAATCAATATTACCGTTTTCAAACGAACCGAACTCAAGTTGCGCTACGCCTTTAAGCACCGAAGCTAGACGCCTATTTTTCTCTTCCACGCTCGCGCCTAAACGATTACTCGTAGTATCAAAATCGTCAAATAAGCCCTTTATATCTTGCTCCGATTCATGCCCATTTGCCGAATTTTCTATCGCATCAAAGATCTTTTTTAGGTCGGTATTTAAATTTTTGTTATTATTTGCATCGGCTACGACGTTTTCAAAAAGTTCGCTCGGATAGATAAAGTAGCCCTTTTCATTAACTATTTCTTCTTTTGCTTCATCAAAAACATCACTGTCGTTAAATTTTGCATAATTAATACTTTTATCTCCGTTTTGTATATACGTAACGAAATTTTCGCTTATAAATCTGTAAAATAAAGCACCTAAAACGTATTGCTTAAAATCCCAGCCGTCTACCGCACCCCGAACTTCGTTTGCGATTCTCCAAATTTGAGCGTGAAGTCTTGAACGCTGTCCGTCGTCTATCGCCATAAAATAACCTTTAAAATTGAAAATTTTAAAATTATAGTGTATTTAGAGTAAAATTTTATTAAAACAACAACAAAGAGTAAATCCCGCTGCGAAATCAACTCGCAGCGGAAAAAATTAAGCAAGGCTTTGGGAAAATTTCGGATCGCTAAACGCCGTTAATATCGGAGCGGCTCCGTTAAATTTCTCAACATTCACCAAAGCCGTATGAGAGATATTTCCGTTTGCGAGCTTTGAGCTTGGAATGTCGATGGTTAGCACGTTTGCGCAGCCGTTTTTGCAAAGCCCATTTTCGCTTGGATCATACCAAGCGCCCTCGGCTACTTTTACAACGCCCTCTCTTACATTTTCGGTTACTATCGCACCCGCTAAAATTTCGCCGCGCCCGTTAAATACGCGAACCAAATCACCGCTTTTTATACCCTTTTTCGCCGCGTCTTTCGGATGCATCCAGATCGGCTCGCGATTCGCTACGGCGTAAGTATCGCGCAATGAGGTGTGGCTAAGCTGAGAGTGTAATCTATGCGTAGGGTGAGCCGAAACCATATGAAATTCCGCCGTCTTATCTTTCATTCCCAGCCATTCGATCGGTTCAAACCACTTCGGATGAGCGGCGCAGTCGTCATAGCCCATCTTTTCAATGGTTTCGGAGTAAATTTCTATTAGCCCTGACGGCGTTCCAAGCGCGTTTAAGATAGGATCTTCTCTAAATTCGCCAAATCTCACCCAAGTGTCGCTTTCAGGCGTGCTTGCGAAAGTTACGGGTCTGTTTTCTCTCCAAAATTCCTCAAACGGCTTCATCTCATGATAAAAATCTGGGATCGCCGTAACTTGCGCGTAAGCGGCGTCGTAGTATTCTTTGATCCAGTCAAACTCGCTCTTGCCGTTTTCGGTATAAGCCATAACAAGCCCGTCGGCATATGCTTTGCAAAGATCGCTAAAAATTTGATAATCGTCTCTTGCTTCGGCGAATTTTTCTACGACTTGCTTCATCGGAACGATATGCATATTAGAATAATCCCCCGTCATCGTTATATCGTTACGCTCATAAGCCGTAGTGGTAGGAAATACTATGTCCGCCATCTTCGCCGTCGGCGTCCAATAAGGATCATTTACGACAACGGTTCGCGGTCTTCGCCACGCTTTGGCAAGCGTGTTGGTATCTTGGTGATGAGCAAACGGATTGCCGCCGACCCAATAGATAAAATCAATCTCGGGATAGGTTATTTTTTTACCGTTGTGATCTAAAATTTTACCCGGATTTAAAAGCGCATCTGCGATACGAGCGACGGGAAAGGCGTATTCGGTAGCTTTTTGCAACCAGCTTTGACCCGTGCCCGCAGCGTCCGTCTTAGCCTTACCGATAAATTGTCCGTGACTATCAAATTCGCCGAACGCCGTTCCTATAAATTTACCGTTTTCATCAAAATTTCCGACGCTTGAACTATTTACGCCGCCTATTACCGCACCTTTGCAAGTAGGCGCTCCGCCGTTTGAGTAGTGATAGCTTAGTCCAAAGCCGCCGCCGGGTAAGCCTATTTGACCCAACATAGACGCAAGCGTTACTAGCATCCAGTGCGGTTGCTCGCCGTGATGAGCGCGCTGCATACCCCAACCGCTCATTATCATCGTGCGATTATCTTTAAATTTATCGGCAAGCTCTTTTATGAGCTTAGCGGGAATTTGGCAAATTTCACTAGCCCACTCGGGAGTTTTAGGCGTGCCGTCGCTTTCTCCCAACAAATACGGCAAAAATTTATCAAATCCTATCGTATAGTTTTCCATAAATTCCTTATCGTATTTACCGCTAGTATATAAATAATGCGCCATGCCTAGCATCATCGCCGTGTCGGTATTCGGGCGCGGGGCTATCCACGTAGCTTTGTCAAAGTATTGAGCCGTATCGCTTTTTAACGGATCTATCACAATAACTTCTATATTGCTTTTTTTAAGCTCTTCAAAGTATTTAAATCCTTGCTCGTCCGCGCTCGTCCAAGCTATTTTTAGCGTAGCAATCGGGTTTGCGCCCCAAATAACGACAACTTTTGAGTTTTCAAGCAGCACGGGCCAACTGGTTTGCTGCTCATAAACTTCTATGCTTCCTAAGACATGCGGCATTATAACCTGAGCCGCGCCGGTTGAATAATCCCCCAAAGAGCCGACAAATCCGCCGCTTAAGTTCATAAATCTATGAAGCAAAATTCTAGAATTATGCACGTTTCCGCTACTTTTCCAGCCGTAACTTCCCGCAAATACGCTTTGATTGCCTTTATCTTTTCTCGTCTTTTTCAGCTCTCGCGCTACAAGCTTGATAGCGTCTTCATATCGGACGCGCACCCACTCGTCTTTGCCTCTAAGCTCTGGCTTCGGGCTGTCCGGGTTTTGAAGATAACTCTTTCGCACCATCGGGTATTTAATGCGTGATTTATAAACCATATCGGCGGTATGGTATTGCAAAGAATTGTCTATTTCGCTTGTCTTTTGAAACGGCTTTGAGCCCGTGATTTTGCCGTCTTCAACGCTTACGTTTAGCATTCCCCAGTGAGCCGCCGTTAAAACCTCGCCGTTTTTAACAAGCCCCGCACCAAAATCGTCCGCCATTAAATTCGTAGCCGTTACCTTAGAAAGCAACGGCATACCGGCAATGAGTGCACCAAATTTTAAAACATCTCGTCTTTGGTTATTCATTTTTTCTCCTTTAATTTCTAATATCTACATCGGATGAATGTTTTTGTAGATATTCAATCACAAGCCACTCGTCTTTTTTCTCAATAGCCGTTCTGCTAAGCATGGATTTAAGCAAATTGGGCCACTGGTTGGCTTTATAATGCGTAGTCTCGTGAAGTCCGTGGCAGACACCGCAACTATTTTTATAAGTCTCTGCGGCACGCGCCAACATCGGTTTTACGTCATCTACGAAATCGCCGTCCTCGGTATAAACGACGGTCTTAACCCTATCCCATTTTCCGTCTTTGCCCTTTTTTACGACCTTTACGTCAATTTTGGCGGTTTTGGCAAACGCGACGGTAAATACGCGCTGCGAATCGCTAAAATAGATGACGTTAGGCACTGCGGGATTTTGATAGCCTTCCACTTCAATTTTAACGCGACCGCCCTCTTTGGCTAGAATTTTAACGCCGTTTGTAGGAAGCAGTCTTCCTATCTGAGTGCCTCCTGTGGCATCGGCATAAACGGATTTGACCTTATCGGAATACATAAATTCGCTCGCACCCAAAAGCGAACAGGCAATCAATAAAGTCGGTATGATCTTTTTCATTTTTCTCCTTTTTAAAATTTGGTTCAGGGAAATTATAGAAAAAAAGTATGATGAAAGTATGATTTTTTATAAATTCGTAAATTTATTTTTGTTTTTTAAGGCAAGGTTTAAATTTAACCAAATCTTGCGCCGCACAAAAATCCATAAAGCACAAAGTATGCAAGCGTATTTACCGGCGATAATCCGAAGAAACGACAATCCTCATTTTAGATGTATTAAAATTTAACAGTAGTTTTAAAATAAGCTTAGATAGGCTAAATTTAGACGTATTTCGCTTTGTCTATAGTGCGGGCGTTTTCGTCGCTTAAATTTACACGATAGCCGCTGCCTTGACAGTTTTCTATGAGTTCGGGATAGATTTTTTTACGTAGTTTATACACGAAACTTCTTATCGTATCTTCCGTGCAGCTTTCATCACACCAAACATAGCCCTCTATCGCTTCAAAGCTAACGATTTTACCGCTGTTTTT
>JAJQAF010000133.1:0-546 GCA_021203945.1 Campylobacter sp. | reverse complement strand
AAGCAAAATTTGCTCCTTTTTAGTTAAATTTACGCTCATGCCGTCATGGGTAAGTTCGCGCGTAAATGCGTTAAAACTAAAGCCTTTTTTTAGATCTATTTTAGCAAAATCGCTTCTAAATTTATTCGCCGCAAAGCTCATACTCATGATGAGTTCGCGCTTATCAAACGGCTTTTTTAGCACGCGAAAACTGCCAAGCTCAATCGCGCTTAGCATATTTTCATCGCTATCGTATGCGGTAAGAAACAAAATCGGCACGTTCGCATCGCTTTGCCTGATAATGGAGCTCATTTTTAGCCCGCTCATTCCGGGCATATTGATATCCGAAAGTATCAAGCCGATATTGTTTTGTTTAAAACATTCAATCCCGCTTTTGGCGTCCTTACAAGCAAAAATTTCGCTGACGTAGCTTGCCGTTAGGCTTTTTAGCGTCTCGCGCAAATCATCATCGTCCTCGACGATTAGCAATCTGATGTCTTTTCAGATTTCTTTTATCTTGCTATACATCTTTTCCCCCGCTTATCTCTTTAAAAATTAGCGTAAATG
>JAJQAF010000301.1 GCA_021203945.1 Campylobacter sp. | reverse complement strand
CATAATATGAGTAAAATTTTAAATGCTACCAAGGCGCTTTTTTTGGATCGTGACGGCGTTATAAATCATGATGCGGGTTATGTTTATAATATTAAAGCCTTCAAATTTTGTGATGAAATTTTTGATGTTTTGGCAGAATTTTACAAGCTTGGGTATATTCTCATCGTCGTAACAAATCAATCCGGAATAGGTCGAGGATATTATACTCGACAACAGTTTGAAAATTTAAACGATTATATGTTAAACGAGTTCAAAAAACACGGTGTAAGTATATCAAAGGTCTATTTTTGCCCACATTCTCCGGAGGATAGGTGCGAGTGCCGTAAGCCAAAACCTAAAATGATACTTGACGCAGCCGGCGAGTTTAATATAAATCTTTCAAAATCAATCATTATAGGCGATAAATCAAGCGATATGGAGGCCGGACAAAATGCCGGAGTAGGACAAGGCTTTTTGCTTGACGGAGTAAAATTTAAAAGCGTAAAGGATGTTTATAAATATATGAAAAAGGAAAAAATGCTATGAATTTTATTCCATGCATTTTCCAAGCTTGCAAGCTCTTTTATAGAGTGCTTTTGCTTTCGCCTCGTTATCGCTTAGTTTTGCCAGCAAATAGCAAGCCTGAGCATATTCAAGCTCGCAACTTTTGGCGAGTAGCGATAGGCTCGTTTTGATTTTATCGGTATCGTTTGAACTTGCGTCATATATAGCTAACGCTTCGTTATAGCAGCCTACGCCATCGTTATTTTGGCAAGCTAGTTTGTATAGCTCAAGCGCGGTTTTTATATCTTTTTTCTCATCAACTAAGCCTTGCTCGTAAATCTGTCCTAGATTTGAGCATGCGGTTGCAAGTCCGCCGTTACAAGCTTTTTCGTAAAATTTTTTAGCCGAGCTGAAGTCTTTAATAGTGCTAAAATTTACCGCCGAATTATTACAAGATATTGCGTCGCCTTTTTCGCATTCTTGTATCAGCGCTTCTTGTTGAGCCTCGGCTTTTTGCTCGGCTATATCATCCTCGCTTTGCCAAAAGCCGAAGCTAACCGTCTTTTGCCATGACCAGCAACCGTTCATACCGAATGCGATCGCCAAAACAAAGGCAAAATTTAAAATTTTAGTTTTCACTGATTTGACCTAGTTTTACGCCAAGTCGTTTCATCTGCGGGCAAGCCTTGTTTAAACCGCGAAAGCACGCGACTTTATAAATTTTGTATGCGCGCATTTCATCTTTATCTACCCCAAGACCCAGTTCATACATCGCGCCTATATTTGCGCATGAAGGTATGTCGCCGGCTTCGCAAGCGTTCGTATAAGCTCCCATAGCCAGCGTATAGTCTTGCGCGACGATCTCGCCCTTGCGATATGCATTGCCAAGGTTATAACACGAGTGCGTTCCGCCGTTATTGCAACTAGTTTTGTAAATTTCAAGTGCGTGTTTGGGATCTTTTTTAACTCCCAATCCTTGCTCGTAAAGAAGCCCTAGATTCGAGCAACCAAGCTCTATGCCGCTATCGCAAGCTTTTGTGTAGTTTGCAAATGCTTTTTCATAATCTTTTAAGAATTCATAATTTGCTCCGAGGTCGTTGCATGCGGCTGCATCACCATTTGAACATTGCGGCGTTAAAACGACGATCGCATTTTGTGAAATTTGCTGTTTGTTTTGCACGATTTCTTTATTATCATTCTTTTGCCATTCGTCTATTTTGGGTTGTCCGACATTTGTAGTTTGCAAACATCCCGCAAAAAATATCGCTATTAAAATCGGTAAAAATATCTTCATGTCTATCCTTTAAAATTGCCCAAACAAGTCATTTAGCGCCTCGCTTATGCTTGGATGGGTAAAAATTTGATTTTTGAAAAAGTCAGCGGTTGCTTTGAAGTTCATCGCTACGGCAACTTCGTTAATGATCTCGTGTGCGTATATGCAGTGAAACGCCGCGCCTAAAATTTCGCCGTTTTTGCTATCTACTATCGCTTTTAGCATTCCCGTATCGTGATTTACGACTTTTGCTCCGGGCACCGCACCCATATTTAATTTTAAAATTTTAACGTCTCTGCCTAGTGCAATAGCTTGTTTTTCATTCAATCCGACCTTTGCCAAAGGTGTTTGCGTAAATAACGTATTTGCATGAATGCTTCTATTTTTCGTGTTTCGCTCTGCTGTGCCGAAAATTTTATCAAACACTATACGAAAATCATCCAAGCTGGTATAAGTGAAAAGCTCCCCGCCTCTCACGTCTCCCACGGCGTAGATGTTTGGCGCATCGGTTTGTAAAAACTCATTTACAATTATATTGCCTTTTGCGTCGGTTTTTACGCCGGCTTTATCTAAATTTAACTCTTTGGTCGCGGCTTTACGACCTACGGCTATTAAAAACGCATCGGCTACGATTGATTTGCTCTCGCCGTTTTGAGTAAAATTTAAGCTGTCGTTGGTTAAATTTAAGATATCGCAATGCTCTAAAATTTTAATTCCTTGCGTTTGTAGCGCCTCTTTTACGCTTTGCGCAACGTCGCAATCTTCGTTTTTCATAAATTTTCCGCGTCCGACGATCGTGACTTTTGAGCCGAAAGCCGCAAACATAGAGGCAAACTCAAGTCCGATAAAGCCGTTTCCGATTATGACCAGATGTTTTGGAAGAGTTTGCAAATTTAAAATTTCGGTACTCGTGTAGGCAAAATCGGAATTTATCTCAAACGGTGCGACGGCTTCCTTTGAGCCGGTGTTTATGACTATCGTATCGCCTTGTATAATGCGTTTGTCGCCGCCTTCGCCTAAAATTTCAACCGAATTTTTATCCATAAAAGATCCGATGCCGTCAATGACGTCAATATTGGGATCGTCCTTTAGCATACCTAAATTTTTAGCTCTTAACGCCGTTACGAGCTTGTCTTTTGTCTGCACGGATAGGGTATAATGCTCCTCTTGCACGCTATTAGTTACAAATCGGGTTTCTTTTGCCGCGGTAACAAGGCGCTTTGTCGGTATGCAGCCTATATTTATGCAAGTTCCGCCGTACATTTGCGGCGATTTTTCTATCATAGCGACTTTTTTGCCGAGTGCGCTTGCTTTTGCGGCTAGCGTTTTACCGGCTTTGCCGAATCCTATGACGATAATATCGTATTTCATATTCGCCATTAAATTTTACCTGTTATGTAGTATGTGGTGTCGTTTATTTTTTTAAGCTTCATTTTGTATTTTTTGGACCAGTTTTCAACGATCTCATCGACTCTTTGTTTGATTTCCGTTATGGTTGCTACGTTTTTTATCTTTAGCCTATCTTCACTCCCGCTCATAGCGATAAAACAAAGATGTGGTTTTAAATGATCATTTAAGATTATGATGCTTTGCGGATCGATTCCGTCGGTATTGTTTAAAATTCTACGCATCTGTTCTGACGTAGAGTCGTCGATATTGTAGCCGAGTTGAGTCAAAAGCGCGTTGTGATCCATTTGCTAGTCCTTTAAAAATATAAATTTTATTATAATTATAAGATGTTTTAGGATAAAATTTACTAAATTTTGGGGGAATATCGTGAAAAATTTTATCTTTCTTATTTTAATATCCTTGATTTTTTGGAGTTGCGCTAATAGCGGAGTAGCTGAAACTTTAGGCTTTTCAGAGCCCAAAGACGATCCTGAAGTAGTGCAGATGAGGGACGCTATTTATCTTCACAATCAAAAAGAATACAAAAAATCTTTTAGGCGTTTTGAACGTTACGCAAAAGAAGGCAACGTGCTTGCCATGTATCAAGTCGGCGTGTATTATCGCGACGGTCTTGGCGTAAGCAAGGATATGCTGCGCGCACTATTTTGGTTTAAGACCGCCGGCAAATACGGACATAAAAACGCCTTGCGAAACGTCGCATATATCTACGAATACGGACTTGGCGTAAATAAAAATATCAAAAAAGCGATGGCTTATTATTACGAGGCGGCAAATTTGGGCTCAAATGAGGCGGCGTTTGAGCTTGGTTCGTTATATCTTTCTCAAAACGAATTTAAAGACGCTAGATATTTTTTGAATATCGCTTGTGCGAGCGGAATTAAAGAGAGCTGTGAAAAGTTACAATCGATGAAATTTTAAAAATTTAATCTTGATCATACGCTCTTTTGACTTATAAGCACGCCCTCTATCATCTTTTTTATATCGCCGTCTAGTATGGCTTCGGTTTGCGAATACGCTAAATTTGAGCGGTTATCTTTGATTTGTTGATACGGGAAAAGCACGTATGAGCGTATCTGATGCCCCCAGCCGATCTCGCTTTTTTCTACGCTTGCGTTTGCCTCCTGCTGTTTCATAAGCTCAAGTTCATAAAGACGCGATTTTAGCATTTTCATCGCCGTTGCACGGTTTTTGTGCTGAGAGCGATCGTTTTGACATTGCACGACGATGCCTGTGGGAACGTGGGTAATACGGATTGCCGATTCGGTCTTATTTACGTGTTGTCCGCCTGCGCCGCTTGCTCGGTAAGTATCGATTTTTAGATCTTTTTCGTCGATTTGTATCTCTATGTCGTCGTCTATTTCCGGACTTACCATAACGCTTGAAAAGCTTGTATGACGGCGTCCGGCGCTATCAAACGGGCTTGTTCTTACCAGACGATGAATCCCGTTTTCAGCCTTTAGATAGCCGTATGCGTTTTCGCCTTTTACGATAAAGCTTACGTCTTTTAATCCCGCTTCATCGCCCTCTTGAAAATCAAGGGTTTCAACCTTGAAGCCCTCGCGTTCGCAAAAGCGTAGATACATTCTATAAAGCATACTCGCCCAGTCGTTGCTCTCCGTTCCGCCTGCGCCCGGATGTATCGATATGATCGCGTTTTTGTTGTCGTCTTCACCGCTCAGAAGCATTGAAATTTCTAAATTCGTTATCTTTTCTTCAAGCTTTAAAGCATCGTCAAATAAAGAATTTAGCGTTTCTTCGTCGCTTTCGGAGTTTGCAAGCTCATATAGCTCTTTTGCGTCGGTTACCGCGTTTTTGGCGTCCGTGAATTTTGCAAGTATGTTTGAAATTTTGGTTTTTTCCTTATTTAGCATACCCGCTTTTGCGATATCCTGCCAAAAATTCGGCTCATGTTCAAGTCGCTCTATTTCGTTTAGACGATCTTTGATTATTTGCGGTTTGATGATTGAGCCTATGTTTTCTACTTTTGTATTTAGCGTCTTTAAAAGTTCGGTATATTCGTAATTATCCAAATTTTTCTCCATAAATTTTTAGCGCATTTT
>JAJQAF010000205.1 GCA_021203945.1 Campylobacter sp. | reverse complement strand
GACCTCATAAGCAAGCTCTTTTTTGAAACTATCGGTCGTCATTATGGCTTTTGCTACGGCGTCGCTATTGCGTGAATTAAGATCGAATTTATGAAAGCAATTCGCTATTTTGGTTGTATTTAGCCTATACCCTATCACGCCCGTTGAGCTCATTATCGGATTTACCGGATTAAAATTTACGCGTTTTTTGAGCTCTTTAAATAAAAAATCTATATCGTCTATACCGGCTTGCCCGGTCATAGCGTTTGCATTTTTGGAATTTAGCAAAATGAAATTCGTTTTAAAATTTTGCGGATATTTTAAGAAATGTCTAATCGGAGCGGCTTGAAATTTATTTGACGTAAATTTTGCGCTGACGTCGACAGGTTCGTCGCTTCTTATAAAACCGAGATCGTTTGAGTCTTTTATAAAGCCGTAATTTATCCCGCCGAAATAAAAGCCTTTTATATTTTCAAACCCGTTTTCAAGGGGCGTTATCTTAAACATATTTAAATTCCTCCGGTTTATGTTTGCTTTTTATGACGCGCTTTGTCAGGCGAATGCCATCGACCGTGCCGATAACTAGCAGTTTGGTGCCTGTGCCTATTAACGTATCTCCGTTCGGCATCGGTATAAATTTATTATTCGTATCGCGAATACCGACGACGTCGGCGTTTGTTATGTTTCTTAAATGTGTTTCTTTTAAGCGTTTAAAACGCACCCATGAGTAATCCGGCACTAAAATTTCCTCAATGTCGATAGGCGAATTTTTCTTATATAAAAATTGCTCAAGCAGATTTTCCATATCTGGACGCACACTCATGGCGCTTAAACGCTGAGCTACCAGCCTAGACGGACTTACTACGTTATCCGCACCCAGCTTTTTGAGCCTTTGAGTGTCGTCTTCGCTATCCGAGTTTGTAATGACGTGATACGGTTTTCGCCTTTTGAGCTCTTTTTCGTAAAGTCTAACCGATGCGATAAGCGCGATATTGTCGGCGATATTCGGACTAAGCGCGATAAGTCCCTTTGCGCTTGACAAGTGAGTTTTCAAAAACGCCGTTTGGGTATGCGGTTGAGCTTTTATGAAATACGGATATTTGTAAATTTGCGCGATTTCCGCCAAGTCTTCGCGATCGTCGACGACTACGAAAGGTATATGGTTTTCGCGAAATTCCGCACTTAGCTCAATGGTATAGAGATTGTGATAGCAAATGACAAAATGGTTTTTTAACCTTGCGACTTTATAAAGCATGCGTCTTTCCTTTAAAATGCTTATTAACGTGCCTCTTTTTAAGACCTCGACCACGACACCGATGGAGAGCGTAAATATCATAAAACCTATCAAAATAAAAGTGATAGTAAAAATTCTACCCTTTGGCGTTATGGGCGCGACTTCGGTAAAACCGACCGTCGTAAACGTCATTCCGGCTTGATAAAAGGCGTCTATCAGGGAGAAATTATCTATAAAAACGTATCCCAAAGAGCCGAATAACAATAAAAGAACTACGGCTATAAGAGGAAATCTAAAAGGTTTTAGTTGTTCGTAAAGTTCGGTATCGAGGCTTATTTCTGGTTTAGAGGAGCTTGACCAATTGAGGAATTTTAAAAGCCTTGTAAGAAAAGACATAAATTCCTCTTATTTAGCATATTAGTTTGACTGCTTTTTCATAGTTCTTAGCGTAGAAGCGGCGACTTTGATCTTTCTAGTCGTGCCGTCTTCCAACGTAACGCGAATAGTTCTAAGATTCGGTAAAAATCTTCTTTTTGTCTTATTATTGGCGTGACTTACGTTGTTGCCAACCATAGGACCTTTGCCTGTTATAGCGCATACTCTTGACATATTTTTTCCTTATAAACAAAAATTTCTGCTGATTGTATCCAAAATAAACCAAAGCGACGCTTAAATGCAAATTTAAACGCTAGATCGTTTTGTTGTTTTTTAAGAAAATAAAAGATACAATACGCGTAAATTTTAATTAAACAGCCGAGTTTATAATGCCGCTTAAAGAACAGATCGATAAAATTTTAGAGCATATCTTTCATAAAAACGAAACATTAGACAAATGCGAAGAGTTGCTAAGTAGCGGCGATATAGCCGCCGTCATCGAAATTTTTAACTCGGACAAGGCCTTTAAAGCCTATTTTTTAACGCTTATGAAAGTATCGGATTTCGGTGTAGATTCCCGGAGTAAAGACCTGGCGATCGTTTCGCATATGCTCGGCGTTGATGTGCTTAGAATGATCATTCATTCATACTTTGTTTTTCTAAAATCACCGAAGCAATGGGGAATTTTTAAAATAAGCACTCTTGAGCTTGTCGAATTTAACGCTAGATTTCTATCCGATTGGAACAAACTTCTTAATTATTTGAAATTAAAAAACCATCGAAACCTAACGATAGCTTCTTATATGTTGATAAATATAATACTCTGCGAACTCGTGTTTTCAAGCTATAAATATAGCTTTGGCGAGATTGTCACCCTTACCGACGTAAGCTACGATAAAATTTTTAGACAATATCAAGAAGGCGGATTTTTTGAGACCGCTTGCCAAGCCGCGGATTGGGATATGAATAAGCTAACCATGCGCGATAAAGAGATTGTGGAATATATCAAAATTTTACTTTATTATGAGTTTAGCCGACCGGAATTTTATCGTTTCGGCTTTCATAAAATTTCAGATGTTAGCGTTCAAGCTAGTGTCGAGACGGCGATTGTCATAAAAAAGGCTTTATTAAATGAAGATAACGTTTAACGGCTCTTTGGCGATTCTTCGTCCGTTTGGATTTTTGGAAAGCGACTCGATTGTTGATAATCTAACTCAAAAAGATATTGATCTGATAATATCCAGAAATACGACGTGTATTTTGCTTTCTTTAAAAAACGTAACTTTTTTTACTCCCGCTTGGTTTGCCGGCACTATAAATAAATACGTCGAAATTTCAAAGCAAACAAAAATTTATTTCGGTATTTGCGATTATGACGACAGTCTGTTTGATCTGATGATAAAAATCGGCTCGAAATTGATCAATTTTTCTCTTTTTGAAACGGAGGAGATAGCCGGACTGTTTTTCAACAAAATAGCCATAAACGCCGACGAAAAAATAGTCGTTTTTAATGAAAATTTCGAGCATAGGGCTTTTGTTTTGCAAGCGCTAAGCGAACGCGGATATGTGCCGAGAGTTGCGCAGCATTTGAGAGAATTTTCAAGAGTAAGCAAAACTCGCCCTTATGCCATAAGCAAGAGAACTCATCTTGTAGCGCCCAGAAAATCTCTAGAAATCTTTATCAAAGACAACGTGGTCGTTTATAGGATAGATGGGATAATGGATTCTGATTTTATAGAGCAATTCAACATAGATTATCATCAAAATATGTTAAAAATCGGCTATAAATTTTTTATATTTTGGGTGAATAATACCAGTGCTTTAAACGTGAGGGGAGCCGAATTTTTGATAAAATTATCTCAATCAAGCTCTAAATTCGGAGCCTTGCTCGTAATTTGCGGATTAAATCAAAATAACACTTCGGTAGATCTGGTAAATAGTCTAAAATCTGCAAACCTGCTTTTGTATAAAAGTTTGCGTGAATTTTTCGATGACGATTCGACTTTATACGTGAAAAAACGTTTTTTTGAAATAGCGCCGTCCAATATAACCAAAAATATCATAGAAATTTTACAGTCAATTGTCTCGCATACCATAGATACGCTTTTGCCGATCGCTAATTCGCAAATAGTTTGTCCGGATACTAAAGTGCAAACTTACGACTTGGCTAATGAAGGCGATTTTATTCGTGCGTGCGTGCTGTTTTACGGTGATTTTGATATGAGATTTGTTTTTGGGATTAAGAGAGATGAAGTCGAGAAAAATTGTCTGATCTTTGCTCCTAAAAATAGTGAAGGCGGCTATATAGACGGATTTTCTCAAATTTTAAATATCATAGTGAATAAAATTTTGTCTATCTTTATAGAAAAAGGGCTGAGCGTAAAAGTTACTATGCCGAAAATTTTAATAAACGAGAGATTTTTTGATCGCGTTAGCAAGGGCTCTTTGACTAAATTTCATATTAAAAATGAAGAATTCGGCTTAATATTCGTAACCAAATAAGGAGTTAAAATTGTATGTAGCACCCAGTATTTTATCGGCTGATTTCGGAAATTTACGCGCCGAGATAGAGGCTATTTGCAATGCCGGTTGCGATCTTATCCACGTTGACGTAATGGACGGACATTTTGTGCCGAATCTCACGATAGGTCCGTTGGTCGTAAAAGCCGTCGCGAAAGCTGCGACAAAGCCGCTTGACATCCATCTGATGGTTGAAAACAATACGTTTTTTGCGGATCTTTTTTTGCCGCTAAAACCAAAATTTTTGACGTTTCACATTGAAGAAGAAAAGCATCCTATGCGCCTAATAGATCATATTAGAAAAAACGGAGTAAGCCCGGGTGTCGTGCTAAATCCGCATACGCCAGTTAGTTCGCTTGAGTATATAATAAATGACGTCGATATGGTGCTTTTGATGAGCGTAAATCCGGGCTTCGGCGGACAAAGCTTTATGCCTCTTGTCATACAAAAGACACGTGCGCTTCGTGAGTTGATAGATCAAAAAAATGCTAATTGTCTTATTGAAGTAGATGGCGGCATAAACGGACTAAACGCTCCCGACTTAGAAGAAGCCGGTGCGGATATTTTGGTTGCCGGCAACTATATCTTTTCCTCAAATTCTTACGAACAAGCGATTCGCGCAATAAAGCTTGAGTTTTGAATTCACAAAAACAGCGTTTAGAAAATTTACTTACCGCTCTAGCCGCCCATAGCATGAGCTATCAAGAATTCGTGATGAAATTTTCGGATATAAAAGAGCTTACCGAAATCATAGACGTAAGAGAGATTGAGTTTTGGCGCACTTTGGGGCTTGATATTATTAAAAACGAGCAAAACGAGATTGAGTTACAAACGAGGTTTCGAGATATTAGCGAGCAAGAATTTTGTATCGTTGACATTGAAACTAGCGGCGGTATAACAAGCGGGCAAATCATCGAAATAGGGGCTATAAAAATCCAAAACGGAATAGAAACGGGTCGTTTTCAAAGCTTCGTATCGGCTCCGTTCGTGCCGGAAAATATTACCCAGCTAACAGGCATAAGTAAAAACGATCTAGTCGGCGCACCTTCTCTTCTTAGTGTTCTTGAGAGATTTAAAATTTTTCTTGGTACGAGCGTTTTTATAGCTCACAACGTAAATTTTGATTACGGATTTATCTCGCAA
>JAJQAF010000236.1 GCA_021203945.1 Campylobacter sp. | reverse complement strand
ATACTAACACTTATTATATATTAAAGGATTTTATATGCGTTTTATTTTATTTTTTGTTACGATTGCGTCTTTTTGCTTTAGCTATAACGGCTCGTATTTAGAAAAAAATAACGACACGACAATCATTTTAGTGCCAAAAAATAAAGATCATATACGAAATTTTAGACACGATAGGCACCGTGATTTATATAAAGACGAATGTTATAACTATTTTTCAGATCGTGATTATAGAGACGATTACGACCGATACAATGAAAACCCGCTCTCTAGATTTAACACTTATATAATCATAAAAGAGTCTCCGAGAAAAAACACCAGAGAATACAAAAGACCTAATTATCTTAACGATTTTCGTTCAAACAGAGGCTATAATCCGTTTGATACACAACCGAATAATGAAATTTTAATCAAAGTAAGATAAATTTATGTCAGTTTATTTTGCATTAGTTAAATTTATGTTATAAATCTAAACCCAATTTTATTTAAAGGAGAAAGAATGAGAAAACTTCTGTTTTCATTTCTGGCAGCATTAGCCACCGTCTTTCTAACGGTTCAAGCAGGTGCAGCCGAGGCGTCAAACGATGCGATAGCCAAAATCAAAGAGCGCGGTTATATCCGCATAGGTGTTTTTAGCGACAAACCGCCGTTTGGCTTCGTTGATAAAGACGGCAAAAATCAAGGCTATGACGTTTATTTTGCAAAACGCATAGCAAAAGACTTGCTTGGCGATGAGAGTAAAGTAAAATTTGAGCTTGTTGAAGCCGCAAGCAGAGTTGAGTTTTTGGTTGCGGATAAAGTGGATTTGATCCTTGCCAATTTCACAAAAACGCCCGAGCGCGCAAGAGTGGTTGATTTCGCGCTTCCTTATATGCGAGTTTCGCTCGGCATAATAAGCCCTGAAGGCAAGGTGATAAAGGATGTAAATGAGCTAAAAGGCAAAAAGTTGATCGTAAATAAAGGCACTACCGCAGATGCTTATTTTACAAAAAATCACCCCGATATAGAGCTTTTGAAATTTGATCAAAATACCGAAACTTTCAGTGCTTTGCTTGATAAACGCGGAGCTGCTTTAGCACATGATAATACGCTACTTTTTGCATGGGTTAAGGAAAATGCGGGATTTGTCGTAGGCGTTGAAGCTTTAGGCAATGCCGACGTAATCGCTCCTGCGGTTAAAAAAGGAAATAAAGCCTTGCTTGAATGGATAAACAACGAAATCATCAAACTTGCAGATGAGAATTTTTTCCACAAAGCATATGATGCAACTCTAAAACCCGTTTATGGCGACACTATCAATCCTGAAAGCGTAGTCGTAGAAGGCGGAAAAATTTAATATATTCGGCGAAATTTTGTATTTCGCCGAACTACTTTTTAGACATTAACTTGCGCCGTTTCTTTTAAGCACTACTTTGAATGTTTTTAATATTATCACTATATCGTTCCAAATACTCCAATTTTTAATATACCATGCATCCATTTGCGCCCTTGTTTCAAAATCGACATCGCTCCTTCCGCTAACTTGCCAAATACCGGTAATTCCGGGTCTTACGGCTAAAATAAGATCCACATATTTGCCCATATCCTTTTTTTCGTATTCGGCGCAAGGTCTAGGTCCTACTATGCTCATTTCGCCCCTTAAAACATTTATGAGTTGCGGCAGCTCATCGATAGACGTTTTTCTAATAAAATTGCCAAATTTTGTTATTCTTGGGTCGCATTCATATTTGTGGTATTTATTAAAGTATTCTATTTCCTGCGGATTTTCTCTTAAGTATTCCTTTAATATACTTGAGCTATTTTCTTTCATGGATCTAAATTTTAAACAGCCAAAAAGCTCTCCGTTAATTCCCATTCTTTTATGTGAAAAAAATATACTTCCATTGGGTTCTTCTTTTTTTATATATAGCATGACGACAAGAAAAATGGGAACCAAAATAGGTAGTGCAAAAATAATTAGCAATATGTCCAATAATCTTTTTAAAGACATATTAAATTTGCTTTGAAGAGAATTTTGAATAGCAAAAAGATTGGTTCGAGAATTAAAAATATTATAAATATAAGCCTTAGTAAAATCATAAGTTTTAAGCATGGGGGTAAAAAGTATCTCTTTGTTGGCTATTATATTTTGTTCTATGAGCTCGTTTAAAGTTTCGGGATCAAGCCCGCAACTGCTTATAAAAAGCACCTCATGATCTTTTTCATAGGAGTTTACGTATCCCAAATAATTATTTGTAAAAATTTCTAATTCAAAATCACTATTCTCTCCAATAACTTTCGCTTTTTTTTTCCAAATTCCAATTTTAAAAAGATATTTTTTTAATACCAATTTAGATATCGGTAAAAAAATAGTCATAAAAATAAAACTTAAAGTAAATACGGCTCTAGAATAATCATAATTTACTTTTATAAAAGCCAAGAAAGCTAAGCTTAAAAAAAAACCAAGAAAACAACTTCTAACTATAATGTAACTTTCGTGCCAAAAATCATACCTTTTGATATAAATACCTTGATATATAAACAAAAATACCATAATAATCTGGATTACGAAGAGCTTACTATATTTGGCAATATCATTTAAAATGATATCATCATATATAAAATTTTTAAGAACAACGGAAATTACGATACACAACGACACAATTAGCATATCGGAAATAAGCAACAACACAAATGAAAAATTTCTCTTCATATCTTGCCTCCTTTAGTGTCTCTGTTAAAATCATCTTCATATCTTATTATATCGTCTTCACCGGTGTATTCGCCTACTTGAGCTTCTATTAATACTATAGGAAACTTACCCTCGTTTGAGAGTCTATGAATTTGTCCCTTTTTTATGTAAGTAGATTCGTTTTCCTTGAGCAAAAATGTTTTATCTTCTATCCTAACAGTCGCGGTTCCGCGAACGACTATCCAATGCTCGTTCCTATGATAATGTTTTTGCAAAGAAAGCCTTTTACCCGGTTTTACGACTATACGTTTTATCTTATACCCTTGTGCATTTTCTAAAATCGTATAGCTTCCCCATGGACGATGAGTGGTAAGATGAGAATTTATCAGCTCGCTATCTCCAATACGTTCCACTATTTGTTTTATCTTTTGACTAGAGCCTTTTTTACAAATCATCAAGGCATCTTTAGTATCAACGATAATGCAATCCATAATATCAATAGTAGCTATTTTTCTGTCATTTGAGTATATTAAGTTATTTGACGAATCTATGCAGATATGATTTGAATTTACCGTATTGCCGAATTTGTCTTTAGGTAACTCTTCATATAAGCTGTCAAAACTCCCAAGATCGTTCCATCCGATATCGCAATCTACCATTTTAACATTTTTCGATCGTTCCATAACGGCGTAATCTATACTATCCGGGGGAATTTTTTCCATATCCAAGGATTTAATCCTAACTACTTCATTTTTACTTGCATTTTCAAAGGCCTTTAGGCAGGTGTCGTAAATTTTCGGAGCGTATTTCTTAAGCTCGTCCAGAAAAACTCCCGCCTTAAACATAAACATACCGCTATTCCAATAATAATTTCCGCTAGATAGATACTCCTTAGCCTTTTTTATACTTGGTTTTTCGTGAAAAGCCACGACGTTTTCGCCATTATTATGTATGTAACCAAAGCCGATATTTGCATACTTAGGCTTTATGCCGAAAACTACCAAATTGTCGTTTGCTGCAAATTTGCTAGCAAGTTTTACACACTCTTGATATTTTACTTCGTCTTTTATTAAATGATCGGACGGCGTTACGAACATCGTCTCGTCCTTGTCTGCATTAAGACACGCCAGAGCTATGGCAGGAGCCGTATTTTTAGCGATAGGCTCTAAAATAAATTTAATATTTTGCACGTTAATTTCTTCGATTTGATCAAGCGCGACAAAATACTGATTTTCATTTGAAACTATAAAGATGTTATCGCATAGCTTTAAATTTCGCTCGCAAGTAAGGCTAAATAATGATTTATCGCCAAATAGTTTAATAAATTGTTTAGGCATAAGCGCCCTGCTCACGGGCCACATTCTGGTTCCGCTACCTCCGCATAAGATTATATTTGTCATTATGCGATTCCCTCTTTAAATTCTTAATATTTTTTATCTATAAAATTTTTAATCTCTGTCTCAAATCTCTCTTTTGAAAATTTCAAAGCATTTTTACGTATATTCGCAGGTTCGAAAATATCTATGTTTTTTTCGAATTTATTAATGGCATTTAGCAAACCGGAGAGATTTTGTTCCGCAAAATGTATGCCGGTAACCATATCAATTACGGTCTCTTTAGTGCCTCCTTTTGATAAGCAAATAACAGGAGTACCGCAAGCTTGAGCCTCTACGGGAACGATACCGAAATCTTCTTCGGCCGCAAACACGAAAGCTGTCGCTCTTTGCATCATATCTATCATGGTTTTATCGTCTTGATATCCTAAAATTTCTATATTTTTTGAAGCTTTCGACTTTATTTTATTCATATCCGTACCATCGCCTATGACGACTAATTTTTTATCCGTTTTGGAAAAAGCTTCCACTACCAAGTCTATTTTTTTATACGGAACCATTCTTGAAGCAGTCATATAAAAATCCTCTTTTTTCTCTTTTAATTCAAATTTACCTACATCAACAGGCGGATATATAACTTCGCTATCTTTATTATAGATTTTCTTAATACGCCTTGCGATATAATGACTATTTGCTATATAGCAATCAACCCTATTTATAGTGCTCATATCCCAAATGCGAATCTTATGTAAAAAATACTTAGCCAATTTGCCTTTTAATCCCCTATCCAACTCGCTTTCTTTTAGGTATTGATGATATAAATCCCAAGCGTATCTAATCGGAGTATGCACGTAAGAAATATGAAGTTGGTTTGAATGGACCAAAACTCCTTTCGCCACGGCATGTGAACTTGATAATATTAGGTCGAATTCGCTCAAATCAAACTGCTCGATAGCAAACGGAAACAATGGCAAATAGTTTCTATATTTTTCTTTAGACATAGGTAAATTTTGAATAAAGCTGGTATGAGCTCTTTTACCTTTTAAAACATTGTCTCTGTCTTTATCGCTCAAAAAATCTATCAAACTAAAAATTTCAAAATCATCCCAAATATTAGTAAAGCTTTCTACACATTTTTCCGCACCTGCACAAACGCTAAACCAATCGTGAACCAAAGCTTTTTTCATTTTAAATTCTCTATCGCTTTTATAATCTTCATAGCAGATTTACCCCAATCAAATCTTTTTATATTTTCAAATCCTCTATTTCTAAG
>JAJQAF010000066.1 GCA_021203945.1 Campylobacter sp. | reverse complement strand
AATGTGCACAAAATGCCACGATGATTTAAATAAGCTCATCGCCATAACCGATTACGGACACGAAATCACTCCGCATCATTCGCATCTTGGCGATTTAACATGTTCCGAATGTCATAAAATGCATAATAAATCCGTAGCTTCGTGCCAAAACTGCCACGATTTTGAGTTCTTACAAAAGCTTCCGCCGCAGTGGCGAAAATTACAAGTCGGCGATCTTAAAACAATGTTAGAAAACACAGGAGGCAAATAATGAAACCATTTGAATTATCAAGACGAAATCTATTAAAAACCGGTGCAATCGCGGCAATCGGTGCTATCGGTGCGCCTATGCTTACAGGTTGCGAGGGTCGCAAACACGAAGTTGATGAAGATGGAAATTTCATATACAAAAGAGAAAAACCGGCATTTATGGAGCCGCCAAAACCTATTGAAAGCTCGCAAATCGCAAAAGAATACTCATGCGATGTCGTCGTCGTAGGAGGAGGTATGGCGGGACTTTGTGCCGCGATATCGGCAGCCGAGGAGGGTGCTAAGGTAATAGTGCTTGAAAAGACAAATACCGTAAATTTTAGAAGTCAAGATTACGGTGCTGTCGGCTCCAGAGTGCAAAAACAAGTCGGTAATGACATTGATCCGGTTGAGATCACAAGAGAGCTTATGAGATTTGGCGGGTATAAAAATGACCAAAGAGTAGTTTCTCAGTGGGTAAAACATAGCGGAAAAGTTAATGACTGGATACTTGATATGGCACTAGCAAAGGGTTGCCAGATAGAGCATATTTGGGAAAAGCACGATATTGTCGCAGAGGGCGCTACTATCAAAGCATATCCGACATTAACTTTTATCTTAAAACCGACACAAGAAGCGATAGAAAAAGCTCCAAGAGGAATGATCGGCGGAAAGCCTACCAAAGCCGTAGCCTTTACCTTACTTCAAACCGCACTTGATAAAGGTGTTGAAATTTACTATAAAATGCCTGCCGTTCAGCTTGTGCGAGATGATAATAATAAAGGGCGAGTAAGTGCGGTCATAGCCAAACAAAAAGACGGCGGATACAATAAATTTAATGCCAAAAAAGGCGTGATTTTATGTGCCGGAGATTACGGGCACAATGACGAAATGCTTCGTTACTATATCCCAAGTGCCGATACGGTTAGCGTAAATTTATATCCGAGCAAGGCAAACACGGGCGATGGTCATAGAATGGGCTTATGGGTAGGAGCGGCTATGGACGAAGCGCCGCATGCGCCTATGTATTTTGACATCGCCATGATAGATTCTCCGGGGATTGCAGATCCGATTATGAGACAGCCGTGGCTTGGCTTAAATAGCCGAGGCGAGCGATTTGCAAACGAAGATTTACCATACGCATATATTGCTAATGGCACTCGTCAAGAACCCGATTACACAAGATGGAATATTTGGGATTCAAAATGGCCCGATGAAGCCCCGCTTATGCATCAAACGGCATGCAAATCTCTAAAAAGCGAGTGGCATAGTGAAGACAGGGTTAAAGATTTTGTAAAAAAAGGCGTTATAAAGTCTGCAAATACCATAGAGGAATTAGCACAAAAAATACACTTGCCGGTTGAGAAGGTAAAACAAGAGATCGCAAGATACAACGAACTTGCAAGAAACGGCTTTGATGAAGATTTTTATAAAAGAAAAGAGTGCTTAACCACTATTGAAAAACCGCCGTTTTATGCGGCACATATGGGTATAGCTTTGCTTGTTACTCTTGGCGGACTTAGGATAAATGAAAATATGCAAGTTTTAGATAACGATAAGCACGTTATCCCGGGACTTTACGCGGCGGGAAATAATTCGGGAAGTTTTTATGCGAATGATTATTGCGTTACCATTGCGGGTAATAGCCACGGACGTGCATATACATTCGGATATCTAGCAGGAAAACATATAACGAAAGCATAGATTATATAAATTCAATCTACCGGGAATTAAATTTTTCCAGTAGATTGATTTATACTAATACAAAAAGGATAGCTTTTTAATAGCTACATAAGCGAAGTAAGGCGGAGCGAAAGTATCGTTAAGGCAAATCGCTTTCTTGTTGTCGTTGCAAACAAAGCAAGACAACGCCCGATAATCAAATATAAAATTTCACAATGGTATCTTTAGAAATAAAACCCAAGACAAAAGCCCGATTTACCATCTTATTTTTCATCGCTTACTAAAACATATCCGCTTTCGCTGATATTTTTAAGCTTAACTCCGAGTTCGCGTTTTAAACGCAAGATGATATTTTGTATCGCGCTTTTGCTAACGGGTTCGTTTTCATAGACGAATTCGCTGATTTGATCGTAGGTTACGAGTTTGTTTAGGTTGTAGGCAAAGAGCCAAAACAGCTTATTTTGTAAAAACGTGAGGTAAATTTCCTTGCCGTTTTTGTAAATTTTCTCTTTTTCTAAATTTACGCTGATTTGCTCGCTGATTTTGATAAGCCTTTCATCTTTTTCATAGGTCAAAGTTATCAAAGCTCGCCCCAGCTCGGTTATATCAATCGGCTTTTTAAGAAAAAGCGCCGCGCCTTGCTCGATACTTTTCATCAAATTTGCGTCCGTATCGTATGACGTAAAGACGATAAATTTTTGATGCGGTTTTAGCTTAACGATCTCTTTCATCATCTCAAATCCGTTCATCATCGGCATATGAATGTCCGTAATCACCATATCCGGATTAAATTTTTTAAACGATTCAAGCCCTAATAGTCCGTCGCTAGCACCATAAACGTTCGCACAATAGGGCTTTAATCCGCCTATTATCAGCTCGCGCGCCATTTCGTCGTCCTCTGCGATTAGCACGGATAAGCTTTGCAGCAGTTTTAAAGTTTGCATTTTTAACCTTTTAAATTCATATCAAAACTAAGCTCAAATATCGTCGGCATTGATATATTTACAAGGCGTAAATCGCCCTTTATTTTCTCGTTGGCGAGCTTTTTGCCGAAATACAGCCCTATGCCGTTTCCTTGTTTTTTGGTAGTTTTTAGCTCTGTAAATATTTTACGACTCATCGTCTCGCTCACACCCGTGCCGAATTCGCTCACACGAACGTAGCAAATGCCGTCTTTTTTGCTCACGCTTATATCTATTCTACGCTTGCTTATATCGTCTTTAAATTTCTCTACGAGCGCGTCTTTTGCGTTGTTGATTAAAATCAGTAAAATTTGCTGAATGATGTTTTGCATTTGATTTATCCGCACGTCTTCAAAATCGTTTAAAACCGCATGCACGTTGGCTCTGCTTAACTCCGTATGCATAAGCATTAATAGATTTTTAACGCTCTGCTTGACGCTAAATTCGGTTATGTTTTCGCCGGTTTTATAAAAATTCCTAAAAATATCTATCGTATCGCTTAAAAGTTTGATGGATTTTTGCCCGTTTTTTAGAAAATTTGATAGGTTTTCTTCGTTTAAATTCCCTGTGCGTTTTAACATTAAAAGCGTCGAAATCATTAAATTTAGCGAATTTACAGGCTGAATAAATTGATGATTTATCCCGCTGATCAGCTCGCCCGCTTCGCTCATTTTAGCCTTGTGCGCAAGCATTATTTCATATTCGTCTTGACGCTTTCTTATCTCGGCATACATAAAGTTATGCAACGAATTTGCGATAAGCGCCAGAGCCATGAACGCAAGAAGCAGTATCAGCGCATTTTTTGAAATGGCAGAATGAAGCCGCTTGATCTCGGCTTCGTTGTTTGTGCCCGCTCCGATATACCATTTAAGCGATGGAATTTCATCAATTGAGATAAAATTTGAGTTTATATACATGCTATTTATGTCGTCGCCTTTTAGCAAGTGCTCTTTTAGCTCGTTTTCAATCTGAGATTTTAAGCCGTTATCTTCCATTTTGGTTAAAATTTCGCCGCCTTGAGAGGCGATGAAAGAGTAAGAATTTGGCGGAAGCGTGAAGTTGTCAATCTTTTCAAAGATATTTTTTATCTTAACGATACCGCAAAGCACGCCTTCAAATTCGCCGTTTTTGTGATTCGGAACGCATAAATTTATAGTTCCTTGCTTTAAAACCGAGTGTTTATGTATAAAATTTACGCTCACGTCGTCGCTCTCTTTGGTTTCAACATACCAGACAAGACCTAATCTGTAATCTTTACTTTCCGCATCCGTTATCGGAAGTTTCTTGCCGTTTACAAAAATTTCGCCGTCTTTTCTTAGATACTGCACCAGATCAAATTCGCTTGAGTTTTGTAAAAATAGCTTGATAAATTTATTGATCTCTTCGTCGTTTTGCGAGACGTTCATACTTTGCATAAATTTAGAAGCTTTTGTGAGCGAATCTATTCGCTCGTCAAGCCAAAATTGAAAAATTTTAACGATATTTTCGCTCGCGCTAACCTTGCTTTTATTTGAAAGCATTACAAGCTGTTCTTTGGCGCCGTTATACATATTTATGCCAAGGACTATGACAAAAAAACTGGCTAAAATGATGATGATGTAAATTTTCGGATTAAATATCCTAAAGTCCGCGGCTTTCATGATTACCTTTTTTGCGGAGTATATCAAAAAAGGTCTGAAATTTCAGACCTTTTAAGCTTTTTTAAGTAGCGTAACAACCTTGCAGATAAGCATGGCGGCTAAGATAACGGCGCACAATCCAAAACCCAGCAACGTGCAGTCCGCCATTGACATAAATTTTTGTGAAGGTATCAAATACCAGCCGTCTTGATATAAATCCACTAGATATTTTTGAAACGAGCCAAGCGTTACGCCGTCGGGAACTAAGGGATTATCGTATCCGCAATCGCCCGTCGGCAAAAACCAATCCGGCGCCCACTTCTCAAGCGGCAAGCCAAACGGATAGTGCGGCTCGGTCGAGCAACCCTGCACGCCGAACGGATCGTCTCCATGCACGGCGGTGTGGATACGAGCTAGCTTTACGCTATACATTATCCCTTGTATCGCTCCCCAAAAGGCTAGTATATAGCCCGCTGCGGCTAGGATTAAATTTTTAGGATTTATTGCGGCTATGATACCGCCCAGCGCCATACATAAAAACGCAAAACGGATATAAACGCACTGTTCGCAAGGCGGCATATAGACGTATTTTTGGAAGAGCGAGTGGGCTAGAATTACTAGTCCCACGCTCGCAAAGCTCATCAGCAGCCAAGGAAAACGACTATCTTGCCAAGCTGAAATTTTTTCTATGCATTTCATATCTTTGCCTTATTTTTTTAATAGCTCTTCAATGAGTTTTGCCATATTGTCAATCGACGTTATTCTTGCGGTATAGATTAGATATTCGCCATTTACTACAAACGCAGGAACGCCTTGAATTTTAGACACGTCTTAAGATTCGTACCATTTTTTAAGAAGCTAAACTACTTTCGGATTTGAAAGATATTTTTCAAAATCTGCTTCCGAA
>JAJQAF010000243.1 GCA_021203945.1 Campylobacter sp. | reverse complement strand
AGGCAGCATATACAATAATCCTGTCGGTATCGGAGGCGGGTTTGATAAAAACGCTACTATGCTACCCGCTCTTTGCGCGCTGGGATTCGGGCATCTTGAATTCGGCACATTTACTCCAAAACCGCAAGCGGGCAACGATAAACCTCGTCTTTTTAGATTGATACAAGAGCAAAGCATCCAAAATGCGATGGGCTTTAACAATCAAGGTTGCGAAATTATAAAGCGAAGGGTCAAAAAAAGCTATCCTTTCGTCATTCCTCTTTGGGCAAACATCGGTAAGAATAAAATTACGCCGAACGAAAACGCTATTGACGATTATGAAATTTTAGTGCGAGAATTTAGCGAAATATGCGATAGCTTTGTTATCAATATCTCCTCACCGAACACGCCTAATTTGCGCGATTTGCAAGAAAGCGGCTTTATAGGCGAGCTTTTTTCTCGCATAAATCCGCTTACTAAAAAACCTATAATTCTTAAAATTTCACCCGACATGAGCCATGAAAAAGCGATCGAGCTTTGCAAATGCGCCGTAGATAGCGGGGCAAGCGGCATAATAATATCAAATACCAGCGTTGATTATTCGCTTTCGAATTCACAAAATTTAAAGGATTTCGGCGGTCTGAGCGGCAAGGTCATAACGCAAAAATCAAGAGAAATTTTTAAAGCGGTCGCACAAGAGCTTTTCGGAAAGACGATTTTAATAGCGTGCGGCGGTATTGATAGCGGCGCAGAGGCTTACGAGCGTATAAAAATGGGTGCTAATTTGGTTCAAATTTTTACAAGTTTTATATATAAAGGACCGAAAATTTGCCTTGATATAAATAATGAAATTTTACAATTGCTCCAGCACGACGGCTTTAGCGACATAAATGAAGCAATCGGTGCTGATATAAAAAAATAAGGGTTAAAATTGATAAAATTTAATAAACTAAAGCTAAAAAACGGATTAGAGATCTATCATATACCGGTCAATAAAGGCTCAAAAGTCATAAGCACGGATATATTTTACAAAGTCGGCTCAAGAAACGAAACTATGGGCAAAAGCGGCATAGCTCATATGCTTGAACACCTAAATTTTAAATCTACTAAAAATTTAAAAGCCGGCAAATTCGATGAGATAGTGAAAGGTTTCGGCGGCGTAGATAACGCCAGCACGGGCTTTGATTATACCCATTACTATATAAAATCGTCAAATCAAAATTTGCAAAAATCACTTGAGCTTTTTGCCGAATTGATGGAAAATTTAAGCCTAAAAGATAAAGAATTTCAGCCCGAGCGCGAAGTAGTGCATGAAGAGCGTAGATGGCGAACGGATAACAATCCGATAGGATATTTATATTTTCGCCTATTTAACCACGCTTTTATATATCATCCGTATCATTGGACGCCGATAGGCTTTATAAAAGACATAGAAAACTGGAGTATTGATGATATAAGAGATTTTCACTCGACCTACTATCAGCCGCAAAACGCAATCTTAATCATAAGCGGCGACGTTGATAAAAAAAAGGCTTTAGCTCTCGCTAAAGAGAAATTCGAACATATCAAAAATACAAAACCGCTTCCGAAATTTCACTGCGTAGAGCCGATGCAAGACGGTGCGAAACGCGCAATAATCCACAAAGATAGTCAAACTCAAATGATAGCTATCGCATATAAAATTCCGCCGTTTGATCATGCCGATCAAATAGGGTTAAACGCGTTAAGCGAATATCTAAGTAGCGGCAAAAGCTCTATTTTACAAAGAATTCTGATAGACGAACTTCAACTTGTAAATCAAATTTACGCTTACAATATGGCAAGCATAGATCAAAATTTATTCATTTTCCTTGCCGTTTGCAATCCGAATATCAACGCAGAAAATGTCGAGACGGAAATTTTAAAAATTATTGATGAGCTAAAACGAAAGAGTATTGATAAAGATGACGTTACAAAGGTTAGAAATTTAATCAAAAGCGACTTTATCTATTCGTTTAACAGCGCTTCAAGCGTAGCGAATTTATATGGCAGCTACTTGGCTAGAGGTAGTATCGAGCCGCTTTATGAATTTGAAAAAAACATAGATAAGATAGATGAAAAAACAATTCGACAGACGGCTAAAAAATATTTTACGGCTCAAAATTCCACGACGATAATACTAAGAAAGGAATAGACGTGAAAACAATACTTCAAGGTGCGATGACGGCGCTTATAACACCTTTTAAAAACGGAAAAGTAGATGAGCAATCCTTTGAAAAGCTTATAAAAAGACAGATAAAAAACGGCATAGACGTAGTCGTGCCCGTAGGAACGACCGGCGAAAGCGCGACTTTGACGCATGACGAGCATAGAATTTGCATAGAGATCGCGGTAAATGCGTGTAAAAATACAAGCGTAAAGGTCTTAGCCGGAGCCGGAAGTAACGCAACTCACGAGGCGATAGGAATAGCAAAATTCGCACAAGCTCACGGTGCGGACGGTATATTATCCGTAGCTCCGTATTATAATAAACCGACTCAAGAAGGGCTATACCTACACTATAAAGCTATAGCCGCTAGCGTCGATATTCCGGTGCTTTTATATAACGTTCCCGGACGCGTAGGCGTCGATATATTGCCGAATACGGTTTTTAGATTATTTAAGGATTGCAAAAATATTTTCGGTATCAAAGAAGCCACCGGGAGCATAGATAGATGCGTCGATTTACTGGCTCATGAACCTGAACTGCTCGTAATAAGCGGAGAGGACGCGATAAACTATCCTATTCTTTCAAACGGCGGCAAGGGCGTCATCTCGGTAACTTCAAATTTATTGCCCGATTATATCTCTCAGCTTACGCATTTTGCGCTTGAAGAAGAATATATAAAGGCAAAAGCCATAAACGATAAACTTTATAATATAAACAAAATACTATTTTGCGAGAGCAATCCTATACCGATAAAAGCGGCGATGTATATAGCCGGACTAATCGAAAATTTAGAGTATCGCTTGCCGCTTTGCGAGCCTAGTGGCGAAAATTTCAAAAAAATAGAACAAGTAATGAAAAATTATGAAATAAAAGGATTTTGATGGATAGAAATGAATTTTTAGGTAAAACCCTGGTAATTAGCGGCGGAACGCGAGGAATCGGTCGAGCCATAGTCGAAGAATTCGCAAAAGCCGGAGCAAATATAGCCTTTACCTATAACTCGAACGAAGAGCTTGCAAACGTGCAGGCAAAAGAGCTTGAAACAAAATTTAAGATAAAGGCTCGCGCTTATGCGTTAAATATACTTGAGCCCGAAACATATAAAGAGCTTTTTCTAAAGATAGACGAGGATTTTGATAGAGTTGATTTTTTTATATCTAACGCTATCATTTCAGGACGCGCCGTAGCCGGCGGATATACTAAATTTATGAAGTTAAAGCCGCGCGGAATAAACAATATCTTTACCGCTACGGTAAATGCTTTCGTCGTAGGCACGCAGGAGGCGGCAAAGCGTATGGAAAAAGTAGGCGGCGGTAGCGTTATCTCGTTAAGCTCGACGGGAAATTTGGTCTATATAGAAAATTATGCCGGACACGGAACGGCAAAAGCCGCCGTTGAAGCTATGGCGCGATACGCAGCGACCGAACTCGGTAATAAAAATATCCGTGTCAATGTCGTAAGCGGAGGTCCGATAGAAACCGATGCGCTTAGAGCTTTCACAAACTACGAAGAAGTGCGCGATATGACGGCGAAACTTAGCCCGTTAAATCGCATGGGGCAGCCTACAGATCTTACCGGGGCATGTTTGTTTTTATGTTCAAGCAAAGCCGGCTGGGTAACAGGACATACTTTCATAATCGACGGCGGTACAACGTTTAAATGAGTCTAAATTTACCGAATGCGCTTGCGTTTTTTAGAATTTTGCTTGCGCCGTTGATGTTTTACATATTGATAAACGCACCGACACATTTTCAAAACGTTCATATCAGCTGGATAAATTATTTTGCGGGGCTGATCTTCGTTATAGCAAGCGTTACGGATTTTTTTGACGGGTATATTGCCAGAAAATGGGATCAAAAGACGAAACTCGGTGCCATTTTAGATCCGCTTGCCGACAAGATGTTGATTTTAGCCGCTTTTTTAGGGCTAATGATGATGGATAGAGCAAACGCATGGGCGGTTTATCTTATCTTAATTCGTGAATTTTTTATTACGGGATTTCGTGTGGTTATAGCTAGCGAAGGACTAAACGTAGCCGCTTCAATGGCAGGTAAGGTAAAAACCGTATTTCAGATGATAGCTATCGGTTGGCTCATCATGCAATGGTGGGGAGCTGAAATTTTGCTTTGGGTAGCTACGTTTTTGACAATATATTCGGGTTTTGAATACGTTTATGCATATATTAGCAAACAGATAAAAGGCTAAAATTTGAAAAGTTTGATTTTTACGCTTATCTTGCTCGGCTTGGGACTTTGGGCGTATTCGTTTTATTTTTTGGTAACCGTTTTTTCGATTAGTTTTTTGGTGTTTTTTCATGAGCTGGGGCATTTTTTGGCGGCTCGCTCTTTAGGCGTAGCCGTAAATACTTTTAGTATCGGTTTTGGAGATAAAATTTATACTAAACGTATAAAGGATACCGATTATTGCATTAGCGCCATTCCGCTTGGAGGTTACGTGCAACTTAAAGGACAAGACGATACCGATCCGAAGGCGAAAAACTACGATGCCGATAGCTACAATACGCTAAAGCCTCTTTGTAGAATTTATATCTTATTTGCGGGTCCGTTTTTTAATTTTATACTAGCGTTTTTGCTTTATGTGGTGCTTGGTTTTACGGGAGTCGATAAATTAGCTCCCAGTATCGGGCATATAGCTCAAAATTCTGCGGCGGAAGAAGCGGGATTACAAATAAACGATAAAATTTTACGAATAAACGGAGTTGAAATTCGCGAATGGGACGATATAAGCAAGCAAGTAACGTTACAAACTACTAATATCGTAATCCGCCGCGGCGATAAAATAATAGATATAAATTTAACTCCGAAAATAGGCGAAACTAGAAATATATTCAAAGAGACTATACGAAAACCGCTGATAGGAATATCACCCAAAGGCGATTTGGTTCGGATATACAACACGGGCTTTAGCTCGCTATCTTACGCCTTTAACGAAACGCTTGAAGCCTCAAAGCTTATCTTTATCAGCTTTGAAAAACTAATCAACGGCTCAGTCCCGTTAAAAGAGGTCGGCGGCATAGTCCAAATAACGGATATAACTTCAAAAGCCGCACAAATGAGTCTGGATATACTGCTTGTCATAGTAGCGCTAATATCGGTAAATTTAGGCGTTTTAAACCTACTTCCCATACCGGCTCTTGACGGGGGTCATATTCTTTTTAATCTCTACGAATTAATCTTTCGTCGCGAAGTAAATGAAAAAATTTATGTAGGTTTGACCTATTG
>JAJQAF010000074.1 GCA_021203945.1 Campylobacter sp. | reverse complement strand
TTACGGCGAAGTTGAGGTTGAGATAGTAAATGCCGAAGAGTTAAATTTAACGCAAAATTTTATCCATTATAGTGAGCATTCGGCGTGTTTTGACTGCAAAATTTCATTTACGCCGCTTGAGCCTCTTAGCTTTAGCTTCAATTCGCCCAAAGGCGCATGCGAGCATTGCGACGGGCTTGGAATCCGCTATAGCCTTGATATGAGTAAAGTCATTGATGAGGAAAAGACCGTAGAAAACGGCGCCATAAAGCTACTTTACGGCTACAATATGAGCTATTATTATAAATTTTTGCTTGCCTTTTGCGAGCAAAACGGCGTGGATACCAAAAAGCCGTTTTTTGAACTTAGCGAAGACGAACGAAGACTTGTGCTTTACGGCAACGCAAAGGAGGTTGAGTTTTTTTGGAAGCACCATAAACTGCTTCGTAAATTTGAAGGAGCGGTAACGATAACTTATAATTTGCTGAAAGATTATAAGGATTTTGATGAATATATGAGCGAAAAAAGCTGTTCGGAGTGCGGCGGTCATCGCTTGCGTCCGCAGTCTTTGGCGGTCAAGGTCGCCGGTCGCGGACTGAGTGAAATTTTAGATATGAGTATAGAAAACTGCACTGCATTTTTCTCAAATTCGGCTAAATTTGATTATCTAAGCGAGCAGGAAAAAGCCATCGCCGCACCGATTTTAAAAGAGATCAACGAAAGGCTTTATTTTCTTTACGACGTGGGACTTGGTTATCTCTCTTTGGGACGCGACGCAAGGACTATCAGCGGCGGCGAAGCGCAGAGAATTCGTATCGCAAGCCAGATCGGCAGCGGATTAAGCGGCGTAATGTATGTGCTTGACGAGCCTAGCATAGGACTACATGAGCGCGATACGCAAAAACTCATAAAAACGCTTAGAAATTTGCAACTTAAAGGCAACTCCGTTATCGTTGTAGAGCATGATAAAAAGACGATTGAAGCGGCTGATTTCGTAGTGGATATCGGACCCGGAGCGGGAAAATTCGGCGGCGAAATAGTCTTTGCCGGCGATGTGAAAAATCTGCTAAAAAGCCACACGCAAACGGCAAAATTTATAAACGGCGAATGCGAAATAAACTATCAAAAAAATAGAAAACAGGAAAGTTGGCTTGAAATTTCAAATGTAAATATCAATAATATTAAAAATTTATCGGCTCGTTTTCCGCTTAGAAATTTAGTCGGTATCACGGGAGTTTCGGGCTCGGGTAAAAGCTCGCTCGTCTTGCTTACTCTTTTGCCCGAAGCTCAAGAAGCCTTAAACAGAGCCAAAAAAGTAAAAAAAGTAGTAGGAGTAAATTTAAACGGACTTGAAAATTTAGATAAGGTGATCTATCTTGATCAAAGCCCGATAGGTCGCACGCCGCGTAGCAATCCCGCCACTTATACGGGCGTGATGGACGAGATAAGACATCTGTTTGCTCAGACCAAGGAAGCAAAGCTAAGAGGCTATAAAATCGGGCGATTTAGCTTTAACGTCAAGGGCGGACGTTGCGAAAAGTGCCAAGGCGAGGGCGAGATAAAGATAGAAATGCATTTTTTACCCGATGTTATGGTTGTTTGCGATACCTGCAACGGCTCAAGGTATAACGCTCAAACGCTTGAAATTTTATATAAGGGCAAAAACATTTCGGACGTGCTAAATATGAGTATCGACGAAGCGGTTGAGTTTTTTAAAGCCGTGCCGAAAATAGCCGCAAAGCTTACGACGTTAAAAGACGTGGGGCTGGGCTACGTAACGCTCGGACAAAACGCTACGACGCTAAGCGGCGGCGAAGCTCAACGCGTAAAGCTCGCCAAAGAGCTAAGCAGAAGCGATACGGGAAATACGCTTTACATCCTTGACGAGCCTACGACGGGACTACATTTTGCCGACGTAGAAAGGCTTGTGCGGGTTTTGCACCATTTGGTTGATTTGGGGAATTCCGTTTTCGTAATAGAGCATAATATGGACGTGATAAAAAATTGCGATTACATCATTGATATGGGACCCGAAGGCGGCGAAGGCGGCGGCAAAATCATCGCTTGCGGTAACGTAAAAAGCGTCGCCAAAAACCATAAAAAGACGCTTTCTTATACGGGCAAATTTTTAGAAGAAGAGCTTGGCAGGATGAAAGAGCAGGAGAGTAAAAATCCTAACAAAATTTAAAAAATAGTTGCAAATGAAAGATAAAATGAGCGAAATTTTAAGCGAGTGCAAGCAAAAACTAGGCGAAATCGCCCAAGAAATAGCAAAAGAAAGCGGCGATAAAAGCGCGTTTGTGCGCGAGCTCGTGCGAAGTCTTGCGTTTGGGACGTTGCCGAATTTAGCGGCGAGCTACGAGAATGACTATGAAATACAGCTTGAAAAGTGCTTACAAAAAGGCGATTGGCAAAGCGTGAATAACCTGATTTTTGAGCTTACGCGTTGCAAATTAATGCCCGGTTGCGTAGATGGGTATGATCATTGCGGCAGATTTTTCACGCTGCTAAAAAGCCTTGCGTGCGGGGATTTTAAAGCCGTAGAAGCCGTCATCCCGCGCGGTATCGCCCCTAGCGCAAACGGACATGCTATGCTCGTAGTCGGTATAAATTTACTCGCCGCGATATGGCACGATGATGAGTGCGCGCTAAAACCGGCCTTGGCGGCGGCAGTTAAATTTGCAAACTCCAAAAAGCCGCTAAACGAGCGCGCGATGATTAAATATTTAATAGCCCTTTGCGAGCAGGACGCAAGCGCAATGAGTGAGAGTTTGCAAAGTTTTTGCGCTTCATACGTAAAAACAGACGTCAGGGAGGGCGAAAAACTTTTGTGTTTAAGCGCGCACGGACTTTATAAGCTGGCTTTTATAAAGCTTCCTGCGGCTAAATTTGAGTGCGTGAAAATGCCGACGCACAAGAGCTTTTCGCGCGAATTTGCCGTTTGGCGAACGGTAAATAAAAGCCCTGAATTGAAGCTTTATTTTAACTATTGCGGCGAGTCTCAAATTTTAGGTAAAATTTTAGCGTTTCCGCCGGCGGTCAGCACGCTTTATCAGCCCTATTTAAACAGCGACAACCCCTATCATAGCGCGACTTTGAAAAAGACTTGGTTTTTAGACGACGAGGCGATGACGGATAAGTTTGCAAAGGATTTTTTGGCTAAATTTGAGGAGCAAATCAATCTTGAAGCTTTGGCGAAACTAGCGCCTAAGCAAAAAACGTCTTTTGTAAAAAAGATGTTTGGGTTTTAAAAAAAGAGCTAAATTAGGAGGATTTATGAGCGTCGTTAAATTAAATTTACTTAAAAAATACGAAATCGCAAAAGAGCTTTCTTATGTCAAATCAAGCGTTGTTTTGCCTTGCGGCGATATTGTGATCCTCGCAGGCGGTGCGGGCGAAGAGTGGAATAAAAACTATCTTTTCGTCATCCAAGGCGAAACTACGCATAAAATTTTGCTAGATTGCGCCTCCGGCTTGGAAAACGAGCCCGTTTTGCTTAAATTTAAAAGCGGGTTTGGCGTTATGGCGGACGCGAGCGCGATTTATTATTACGAAGATATTTTGCAAAATCCTCGCAAAATAAATATATCAAATAGCGGCGTAATCCCTAAAATCGCCAGATTAAGATCTTGCCCGAGCGTATCGGACGCAAAAGAGTTTGCGATCGGCTTTGAAAAGGCTGTGTATTTCGGAGATGCCAGAAACTACGCTTTATTAAATTTAGACCTTGCGTTAAAGGTTGCGAATTGGGAGTATTTCGGTGCTATCGATAGCGGGGCGTTTGCTTACCACAGCGACAAATCTTACGCGCCCAAAATCGATAGTTTTAAGATAAAAGGCGGCGAAATTTACGCATTTACTTCGGGCGGAAGTATAACTTCCGTAAATAAATGGGGGATGGATTATTATGCTCTTGTGCAAATTTCGCGTAGCGGCAAGGTTGCGCGGCACATAATAACTTCCGAAAATTTAAAAACGGACGGCAAAAAGCGCGGCATTAACGCTAAATTTACAAATTCCGATTTCGTGATTTTAACCCCGGTATTTAAAAGCGACGAGTGGCGGGGCAAGCAAAAGCTTTTTTCTTTGAGCGGGTGCGAGTATTTGGACATCGTTTTACCAAAAGGTATGAGCAAACATCTGGTGCAAAATATCGACGAAAAGCTATTTTTGACATCGCTTTACGATAGGGGATTGGTAGAGATTGCGCTATGCGAAGTGCAATGATTTGCGCTTTTGCTAGGTTGTGCGATTGCGAACGGTGGGCTTTGCTCAATCGCCAAATAGTAATCATGGCGCTAAAACTCACTCGGTAGGCATGTTTTAAATTTATTAAAATACGCTTCACATTCGCTTTAAACGCGTAAAAGCTAATTTAGCTTTAAATGCACTATAATCGCTCGCTTTTTGATATCCGTTATCCACATAGCAAGACGTGTGTAGAGGTTTGCTTTTTTAGCAAGTATCTTTCTTGCGTCCGTGAAAAATGGCCGCTCTTGAAGCAAAGTCGTTTCGGTTTTGTTTGCAAAGGCTTTGGCGTCATCGACGAAAAAATGCATAAGCGCGCCTTCTTGCAGCTTTGATACGTATTTATTGGCAAATTTAAGACCGCTTTTATCGGTTGCGTCGAAAATCAGCTCGGCAGCCGCAAAATTCTTTTTTAAAAAAGCGATAAAATCAAGCACTTCTTGCTCGTGAAAATACTCAAATACCCCTAAAACAAGTATCAAAGTCGGCGTCGTTGCGTCGATTTTTTTGACCCAATCCGCCCCAAACATATCGCCGCTTATCATATGCCTGTTTTTGTTCTCTTTTAAAAACTTGCGCCTAAAATCTATCACATCTTCAAAATCCACTTTGTAAAAATTTGCGTTCTCTTGATTTATGCGCTCGTAATTGGTTTCTAATCCGACGCCCAGATTTATGATGTTGCAACGCTCACACTTTTGTATGAAATTTCTACTCATCTCGTCGGTGTTATAATATCTTGCGACGGAAGCTACAAATGAGTATTCGTTAGAATTTTGCAAAATATTACTTGGGATAATTTCTTGTAGCGACAGCGCTTTTTCGTCGTAAAAATACTTCGGAAATTTTTTAGATACGTAGATACGCGCTTGAAGCGGGATAAAAAGAGTATTTGCCACGCTTTTTAAATTTTGCATTTGATTCTACTTTAAATATTTTTAGACATTTTTTTAAAACAAAAATTTAGCATAGGTTTTTAAAATTTTTGGTTAAATTTTGATAAAAATGGAGCGATTTTAACTTGAGTTTAGATAAAATCAATCAAATTTTTTTGATTTAAATTCCTAAAATTTCAGCTAGAATTTAGCTTGCAAGGAGATGAAATGAGATCCGTAAACGTAGTGCTTTTTGATGATTTTACCGCACTTGACGCGTTTGGAGCGGTTGAAGTTTTTTCAAGGCTTAAAGACGAATACGAGATAGCGT